>CAZTLH010000018.1:0-14526 GCA_964614335.1 uncultured Gammaproteobacteria bacterium | reverse complement strand
TCCAAAACAGGCGGTAGCCGTTGCCAACCAGATGGTGAATAAGGGCGTCGTATTCATGGCCGGGCATTTTTGTTCCGGATCATCCATACCGGCTTCCAAGGTCTATGAGGAAGAAGGCATTTTGATGATTTCCCCGGCCTCAACCAATCCAAAATTGACGGATGAAGGCGGTGACACGGTGTTTCGTGTTTGCGGTCGTGATGATCAGCAGGGTGCGGTTGCCGGTGCGTTTTTGGCGAAAAAATATGCCGGCAAGAATATCGCCATTATTCAGGATAAGACCGCCTATGGTAAAGGGTTGGCGGATGAAACCCGTGCGGCGCTGCACGCAGCAGGTGGCAAGGAAAAAATGTATGAAGCCTACACTGCTGGCGAAAAAGATTATTCGGCACTGGTCTCCAAATTAAAAAAGAACAGTATCGACGCCCTGTATGTCGGCGGCTATCACACCGAAGCGGGTTTAATCGTCCGGCAGATGCGTGCCCAGGGGATGAAGACCCAGCTGATTTCCGGTGATGCACTGGTCACCAGTGAGTACTGGTCCATTACCGGTAAAGCCGGGCAAGGGACCTTGATGACGTTTAGCCCGGATCCACGAAAAAACCCTGCCGCAGCACCTGTGGTCAAGGCGTTCCGGGCTAAGGGTATTGAACCTGAAGGTTATGTGCTCTATACCTATGCTGCAGTCCAGGCTTTTGCCCAGGCGGCTGAAAAGGCCGGTTCCACCAAGGTAGATGCTCTATCCAAGGTGCTGCACAGCCAACAATTTACCACTGTCACGGGTAAATTCGGTTTTGATAAAAAAGGGGATGTAACCGCACCGGGCTATGTCTTTTATGAATGGAAAGACGGCAAATATGATTATGCCAAATAAGGTATTTCAGCAATGGCTGTAAGAGTCAGATAAAGCAGGGCCCGGTACTTAATCCTACCGGGCTTTTTTTTGTTAAGCACAGACAGTCAGGAGGCAGTCCGAGAATAGGAAGCCTACTGCAGAAAAGCGACCTTTGGTCCGATTTTCCCCTGATTCTCGTTAAATACAACAAGTATTTGCCTCAAATTCGCTTCTCCTCGCTATGGTTCCTGTTCTCGGACAGCCTCCTGAGGATTGAGTGCTGTGTATTCGAGAGTGACCACAGAAACAGTTTCCAGGCGCCACTATTGCACATTATTATCATTGGTATACGAAAAATTCGCTATTTACCGTGATAAACGGCATCGTTCTGCAAAAAAGCAACAGAATGGCTCTTGTTAAGTCTGGTTTCCTTGTGTACGCTTAGCGAGTCTGAGGCGGACAGATGAAAAGGCAGTCGCTGGAATCGATAAATACGATGACTCCAGATAGTCATGTCCACCTGGGTCATTAAAGTATTTTTAATATAACGAATCAAGAGGAAATCCCATGAATTTTGTAAAAACACTAGCTGCATCCGCAGCTGTTCTGTCCGTAGCAGCAACCGGTGTTACCTATGCCGGTACTCTGGCCGACACCCAGTCCGCTGGTGCGGTCAAATGTGGCGTCAGCCAGGGTCTGCCGGGTTTCTCCAATCCGGATGCCAAGGGTAACTGGACTGGTATCGATGTTGATGTATGTCGCGCCGTCGCTGCTGCCGTTTTTGGTGATGCCACCAAGGTCAAATTTGTCCCTTTGTCTGCCAAAGAGCGTTTCACCGCGCTACAATCCGGTGAAGTTGATGTGCTGTCAAGGAACACCACCTGGACCGCAACCCGTGATACGAAGTTGGGTTTGAATTTCGCCGGTGTCACCTACTACGATGGCCAGGGTTTCATGGTACGCAAGAGTCTCGGTGTCAAGAGTGCATTGGAATTGTCCGGTGCTGCAGTCTGTACCAATACCGGAACCACTACCGAGCTGAATGTGGCCGATTACTTCCGTGCCAACAAGATGGATTACAAGGTTGTCGCCTTTGAAAAATCTGATGAAGTTGTTGCCGCCTACGATGCCGGTCGTTGTGATGTTTACACCACCGATCAGTCCGGTCTGTATGCCCAGCGCACCAAACTCAAAGACGCCAGCAAACATGTTATTCTGCCGGAAATTATTTCCAAGGAACCGTTGGGACCAGTGGTTCGTCAGGGTGATGACCAGTGGTTTAACCTGGTGAAATGGTCGTTGTACTGCATGGTGAATGCCGAAGAACAAGGAATTACTTCCAAAAATGTAGAAGCCATGAAAAAAGGCACCAATCCTGCCAATCGCCGACTGGTTGGTGTTGAAGGCGACTTCGGCAAGAATCTGGGTGTTGATAATTCCTGGTGTGCCAATATCGTGGCCCAGGTCGGTAATTATGGTGAGGCCTTCGCCCGTGATCTGAGCATCGCCCCGTTGAATATCAGCCGTGGCAAGAATGCACTGTGGAGCAATGGTGGTATCCAGTACGCACCACCGATTCGTTAATTTGTTACATGACTTGTAGTATCCTGCCCGGTGCAAAGCCGGGCAGGCTTTCACTTTTACAGAAAGAAAAATTATAGTTTCCACTGAGGAGCAGAATGTGAGTGACCCAAGCGGACAGCTGCCTGTCGCCCCGAAAAAATTAATCTGGAATGACCCAAAGTTTCGTTCCCTGTTGTTTCAGGCGCTAGTATTGATAGCCACCGTGGCATTCGGTGTGTCAATCTTCCACAATACTTCGGTCAATCTGGAACATCGGGGTATTGCCACCGGCTTCGATTTTCTCAATACCACGGCCGGTTTTGGCATCATCATGCATCTGCTGCCCTATACCGAAGAGTCATCCTATGGCCAGACGTTTCTGGTTGGCTTGCTGAACACATTGATGGTGTCGGCTGTTGGTATCATTTTGGCCACCTTGCTGGGTGTCATTGTCGGTATCGCCAGACTTTCCAGGAACTGGCTCATTGCAAAACTGGCTTCCGTTTATATTGAAATATTTCGTAATATTCCGTTGTTGCTGCAGATCTTCTTCTGGTACTTTGTAGTTTTACGCAATCTGCCATCACCACGACAAAGCATCAGCGTTGGAGGCAGTTTTTTTCTTAATAACCGGGGTATTTATTCACCTTCGCCCATATTAGGTGATGGGTTTTCACTGATTGTATGGGCCGTGATCATTGCTTTAATTGCTATGTTCATCCTCCGGCGTTGGGCACGAAAACGCCAGGAAGCGACAGGCCAGCAGTTTCATACCTTTTACGTCTCGCTGGGTATCCTGATTGTTTTGCCTCTATTGGCAGCCATAGTAAGCGGATTTCCGTTGACCTGGGAACTCCCCGCATTGAAGGGGTTCAACTTCAAAGGGGGCATGGTCATTATCCCTGAATTTGTTGCCTTGTTGGCTTCCCTGGTAATTTATACCGCTTCGTTTATGGCCGAAATCGTACGGGCAGGAATTCAGTCGGTCGCTCATGGCCAGACTGAAGCTGCACATGCGCTGGGTTTGCGACCCAATGTCACTTTGCGACTGGTTGTCCTGCCTCAAGCGCTGCGGGTCATCATTCCACCCATGACCAGTGAATTTCTGAATCTGACCAAGAACTCCTCACTGGCGACAGCTATTGCCTATCCGGATCTGGTGGCTGTCTTTGCCGGTACGACGCTGAATCAGACCGGTCAGGCGATCGAAATCATCGCCATGACCATGGCGGTCTATTTGACAATCAGTCTGGTAATATCAGCAGGGATGAACTGGTATAACGCCCGCGTGGCACTGGTGGAGCGATAATAATGACGACAACGGAATATGAACTCGGGAAAATTCCTGATGCATCACCGCCTGTCAGCGAAGTCGGTGTCATCGGCTGGTTACGGAAAAATCTGTTTGATGGCTGGTTCAACAGTACACTGACAGTATTTGCCCTGTGGTTGTTGTATATCACCATCCCGCCGATGGTTGACTGGATGCTCATCAATGCCGACTTTACCGGTACATCCAAACAGGATTGCACCAGCGGTGGTGCCTGCTGGGCGTTTGTGACATCTCATATCGATCAGTTTCATTACGGATTCTATCCCCAGGCAGAGCGTTGGCGTGTTGATGTGACCATCATTTTGCTGATCCTGCTGATGATACCGTTGTTTATCAAAAGCTTTAGTCGCAAGGGCCTGGTGGCAGCGGTGACCATTTTCATCTACCCAATCATCGCTTATTTTCTTTTGGTAGGGGGTTCATTCGGTTTGCCACAGGTAGAAACCAGTCTGTGGGGTGGTTTTTCACTGACGCTGGTGATTTCAGTCATTGGTATTGTGACCTCGTTGCCCCTTGGTATTGTGCTGGCTTTGGGTCGGCGTTCGGATATGCCGACCGTCCGTGCGATTTGTACCGTCTTTATCGAGTTATGGCGAGGTGTGCCCCTGATCACGGTCTTGTTCATGTCATCGGTCATGTTGCCGTTGTTTTTGCCGGAGGGTGTCAGTTTCGACAAGTTGCTTCGAGCGCTGATCGGTGTGTCGTTATTCGCAGCCGCCTATATGGCCGAAGTGGTGCGTGGTGGTCTGCAGGCGATTCCGAAAGGACAGTTTGAGGGGGCCATGTCACTGGGTTTGAGTTACTGGAAAACAATGGCCTTCATCATCCTGCCACAGGCCCTGAAATATGTCATTCCCAGTATCGTCAGTACTTTTATCGGCTTATTCAAAGATACGACCTTGGTACTGATTATCGGTTTGTTTGATTTTCTTGGGATCATCCAGACCGCATCCACCGATCCAAAATGGCTCGGTACCGCAGTCGAAGGCTATGCTTTCGCAGCGATAGTGTATGGCATCTTTTGTTTTGCCATGTCGCAATACAGTCAGGCCATAGAGCGCAAACTCGATACCGGTCACAAGAACAAGTAACCGCAGGATACAAATGTAGCCTAGAATCGGCAGCCAACAATCGTCTGAAGCTTTAGAATCAAGAGATCTTAGAGGAAATACGTCATGTCAGAACCAGCAGCCAGCGGAAAATCACTTTCCATATCGGACGAAGTGATGATTGACATCAAGCACATGCATAAATGGTATGGTCAGTTTCATGTCCTCAAGGACATCAACGTGACGGTCAGAAAAGGTGAACGTATCGTGGTCTGTGGTCCGTCCGGCTCCGGTAAATCGACCATGATTCGTTGTATCAACCGTCTTGAAGAGCACCAACAGGGGCAGATCATTGTCCAGGGCGTGGAATTGACCAATGACCTCAAGCAGATTGAAGTGATCCGTCGTGAGGTGGGGATGGTTTTTCAGCATTTTAACCTGTTCCCGCATTTGACCGTGTTGGAGAACTGTGTTCTGGCCCCGATCTGGGTTCGAAAAATGCCCCGTGCCGAAGCCGAAGAAGTTGGTATGAAATATCTGGAACGGGTGAAAATACCCGAGCAGGCGAAAAAATTTCCCGGACAGCTCTCCGGTGGTCAGCAGCAGCGAGTAGCCATAGCCCGTAGTTTATGTATGAGCCCCAATGTTATGCTGTTCGATGAGCCAACATCAGCACTGGACCCGGAAATGATCAAGGAAGTGCTCGATACCATGATCGAACTGGCCGAAGAAGGGATGACCATGATGGTCGTTACCCATGAAATGGGTTTCGCTAAAACAGTAGCCAATCGTGTAATTTTCATGGATGAAGGCCAGATTATTGAGGAAGAAGAGCCAGAGACGTTTTTCAATCACCCCAAACATGAGCGTACCAAGCTGTTTTTGAGTCAGATTCTGGCCCACTAGAAATCTTTGAGTGATCAACCTCTTTACCCATGAGTCAAGTTTTCTGGCCGTAACTATAGATCCAATCCCAACTAATGTGCTTCTGATCATCAGTCTGAACCACTTCATGACTTGTCAGTCTGAGGCGTAGCATCGCAAAGAGACTGTCCGAGATAAATCTCTTTCCAGAATTTCTGAAAGGCCGGTTTTCCGGTCTTTCCTTTTTTTGTACAATGAGCCAGATGGACTGTTGGTTTTCACCCGTTTTTCCACAGTAGGCTCTCTATTCTCGGACAGCCTCCTGGCAGTCTCTTGGTGAGTGTCACTGGTTACTTGGAGTCTCATGAAAAAACACCTGTTGTTTATTTTTTCCTCAATCGGTCATGCTTATATTCATATGTTCACGGCCTTTTATTTTGTCATCGTCCTGTCACTGGAGAAAGAATGGGAGTTGCCCTACCATGAGCTGGTCGCTTTGTGGACTCCGGGAGCCTTGCTGGTTGGTTTGGGTGCCTTGCCGGCGGGCTGGTTGAGTGATCGCTGGAGCGGGCCCGGTATGTTGGTGGTTTTCTTTGTGGGTCTGGGGTTGTCCTCGGTGGCTGCGGCGTTCGCCCCCGATACCATGACCCTGCTGCTGGCATTGATGGGGATTGGTCTCTTTGCCGCCATCTATCACCCTGTCGGAATACCCCTGGTGATCAGTACCAGTGGCAGCAATCCCGGCAAGGCGTTGGCCGTGAATGGCCTGTTTGGCAGTCTCGGGGCCGCGTTGGCCGGTCTGGTCTCGGGTTACCTGCTGGATCTTGGTGGCCGGCAACTGGCATTTTTGTTGCCTGGAATTTTGGCTGTTGCAACCGGTTTGGCCATGTTCTTTACCATTGGAACAGCACCGGCCAAGAAGATTTCAAAACCATATTCACCCGCGAAGGGTGGTAGAAAAAGCTGGTTGTTGACCTTTGCGACCCTGTTGTTTTGTATGTTTCTGGGTGGTCTGATCTATCATTCTACGCAGAGTGCAATGCCAAAAGTATTTTCGTTACGACTCGGTGGAAAGAATGGTATCGATGTCAGTACCGTGGGTAACTATGTTGCGCTGGTGTATGTGATGGCAGGCCTGTTCCAGTTTGTCGGTGGAATTCTGGCCGACCGCTATGTATTGAAAAATGTTTACCGGCTGTCGTTCCTGTTACAAATTCCGTTGTTATTGCTGGCAGCCAATACCCAGGGCACGAGTCTGGTGGTGGTGGCTTGTGTGATGGTTTCGGTTGCGATTGCCGCCCTGCCGGCAGAAAATATCATGTTATCAAAATTGGCGCCGGATCAGCATCATGGCGTTGCTTTCGCCGCCAAGTTTGTACTTTCTTTTGGTGCTGCACCGATTGCAGTTCTGTTGGTCTCCCGGGTCAATGCGATCTCTGGAGAATTTGTCTGGGTGTTCTGGATTCTGGCCGCAGCCTCGTCACTGGTGCTGTTGGCCGCCGGTCGTTTGCCAGTCATGGAGAGGTAAACGGTATTTAATTACGTAATTCATCCCGGTCCCTGAATTGCTCCAGGGCACCCGGGTTGGCCAGGGCCTCACGGTTTTTTACCGCTTCTCCATGGATGATATTGCGTACTGCCAGTTCGACAATTTTGCCGCTTTTAGTGCGTGGGATATCGCTTACCTGGAGAATTTTTGCCGGCACATGGCGGGGCGTGGCATTGGTCCGGATGGTCGTGCGGATCTTGGCGCGCAGCTCATCGTCAAGTTGTAGGCCATTACGCAAGCGTACAAACAAGACTACACGGACATCGTTTTGCCATCGTTGACCGACAACCAGACCCTCGACAATCTCATCCATGCGTTCAGCCTGACGATAAATTTCTGCGGTACCGATACGGACTCCACCAGGGTTAAGCACGGCATCGGACCGACCATAAATCACCATACCGCCATATTCAGTGATGGCGACATAATCACCGTGACACCAGACTCCCGGATATCGTTCAAAATAGGCCGCATGGTATTTTCGGCTATCCGGGTCATTCCAAAAACCGATTGGCATGGAAGGAAAAGGCTTGCAGCAAACCAGGTCACCCTTGACCCCGGCGGCTAATGTTTGCCCCTGTTCATCAAATACCCTGACATCCATACCCAGACCCAGGCACTGCAATTCCCCGCGACGCACAGGCAGAACATCCGAGCCGAGGGCAAAACAGGAGATCAGGTCGGTGCCGCCGGAAATCGATGACAGACAGACGTCTTTTTTGATATCACGATAGACATAATCAAAGCTTTCCGGTGCCAGCGGTGAACCGGTGGAAAGAATGGACCGCAAGGCAGTCAAATCATGGGTTTTTGCCGGTTGATATCCACCTTTGTGCAAGGCATTGATAAACTTGGCCGAAGTCCCAAAAATATTCATGGCAGATTGTTCCGCATAATCGAGCAGAATATTGCCGTCTGGATAAAAAGGCGAACCATCATACAGCAGCAGGCTGGCGCTACTGGCGAGACTGGATACCAGCCAGTTCCACATCATCCAGCCGCAGGTGGTGAAATAAAATAATTTCTCATTCCTGCGCAGCCCGACATGGAGTTGATGCTCCTTGATATGCTGGAGCAAGGTTCCGCCAACACTGTGGACAATACATTTTGGCACGCCAGTCGTACCTGATGAGAAGAGGATATATAAAGGGTGGTTAAATGAGGTTTCGACGAAGTGGATTGTTGTAGCCTCGATGCCGTTAATCAATTCATCGATGAGAAATTTTCGGATCGTTTGTTTGGCCGTGGTTTCACCTGGAATGAGTGGCAAAAAAATGACTTTTTCCAGCGTCGGTAAACCTTCGGCTATGGCATTTACTTTGGTGACACAGTCATGCCATTTGCCATTGTAGTAGTAACCGTCAACAGCAAAAAGGATTTTTGGTTTGATTTGCCCGAAACGATCGAGCACACCTCTGACGCCAAAATCAGGTGAACAGGAGGACCAGATACCACCGATAGCGGTGACGGCCAGCATGGCGACCAGCGTATCGGGTGCATTCGCTACAAAGGCCGCTGCAATATCACCTTGTTGGAATCCATTGTCTGTCAGTGCCCGAGCCAGTTTTGCTACCCGATCATACAACTCATCATGACTCCAGCGCTGTTGCAGGTGATTCTCACTGCGAAATTCGAGGGCTGTTGTGCTGCCGCGCTGGCGCAGCAGGTTACGGGCATAATTGAGTCGGGCACCGGGGAACCAGACGGCACCTGGCATTTTGTGCTGGTCTTCATCAGCCAGTGTTACAGCCCCGGGTTCACCGATGATGTCGGCAAAATGCCAGAGCAGATGCCAGAATTTGGCCGGTTCCTGTACTGACCATTGATGCAAGCTGGCATAATCTGCGAATAATCTTCCTGTTCTTTTTTCCGCGAGCTGCTGAAAACGTGTCAGATTGGCTGATGCCACATAGTCATCATCTGCCTGCCAGAGTATTTCACTCATTTTTTTTGTCCTCGGCCATTACCTGGCCGCTACTGTTATGCCTGCCGGCTATAAACCACGGAGTGTCTGGCGATGTCCTAGGAGGCTGTCCGAGAACAGAGAGCCTACTGCGGAAAAGCGGACTTTGGTCCATTTTTCCGCTCATTTTCGTTAAATAGAATGACTATTCCATCCTTAGGTCCGTAAACGGCACATCCCTGTGCCACTCCTCTCCTCAAATGATCGAAAAAAATGGCCTCAAACCCGCTTTCCCTCGCTTCGACTCCTGTTTTCGGACAGCCTCCTGTAACGGCTTTGGCACAATCGCTGTCGGTGTAATGAAAACATTGCCAGATACGGTGCTGGAGGGGGCAGCTGTAGTTAATTCAGAAATTATTTGACCAGAAAAAAACTTTTGCAACACCCCCTGTGGATGAGATTATACTATTTGTAATCATACTAAGGAGAAAACGGATGACATTATCCAGGAACGAGCAGAGCAAGGAGTTGATCGGACGATTGGTGAAAGAGTGCTTAACGCAGTTTCCCGATCAAAACAGCAAGGGGCTCGAACAGTTTATCCGCCAATATTACCAGCGTGTGGGTTATCAGGATCTGTTGCGTTTGACGGTCGAAAATCTTAAGGGTGCCGTGATCAGCCATTGGCAATTATTACAACAACGGACTACCGGGGAAACCTGTGTACGTACCTACAACCCGCAATTTGAAAAACACGCATGGCAATCTACACACACGGTCATGGAAATCGTTACCGATGACCTGCCCTTTCTGATTGACTCCGTATCCATGGCACTGAATCGGCATGGTTTGACGATCCACTTGACGATCCATCCGGTCTTGCAGATCATAAGGAATAAACAGGGGCAGTTAGTAAGGCTTTTAGCCAGCGAAGAAAAAGTCTCCTGTAGTGAATCGATCATGCATTTTGAAGTTGATCGCCAAACCGGAGCCAAAGTACTGGAAGGGTTGGAAGAGGACGTACTCAATGTGGTTCGGGATGTCCGCAAGGCGAGTCAGGACTGGCAGGCGATGCGGCAGCAATTGCTGACAATCAGCCAGGATCTGGATTCTGTCAATTCTCCGGTCAGTACTGCTGACCGGGAAGAATGCAAGGCTTTTTTGCAATGGATCGAAGCCGATCATTTCACCCTGCTGGGTTATTGTCAGCATCAGGTCAGTGGTTGTAAGGATGGCCAATACAATTACCAGTACAAAAAAGACAGTGGTCTCGGTATCTTGCGTGGAGAGCAGGAAGGAACACCATTGGCCGGCATTCTACCCACCCATTCTTCGGCTTATCAACGTGACACCATGCCCTTGATTGTGACCAAGGCCGATGCCTTGTCGACTATTCATCGTCCGGTATTCATGGATTTTATCAGCATCAAGTTTTTTGATGATAAAAAACATGTTCAGGGCGAGCATTGTTTCGTAGGGCTTTTTTCATCGGCTGCTTACAATCGGGCCACCCGTGATATTCCATTATTGCGGCACAAAGTAGAGCGGGTGATCAAAAACTGTGGTTTCCTGCCAAATAGCCATGACAGCAAAGCGCTACAGAATGTTATTGAAGTGTTTCCTCGTGATGACTTGTTCCAGATTGGCGATGGGCCTTTGCTGGATACGGTGATGGGTATTCTCGAATTACAGGAGCGTCAACGAATCCGGGTTTTCGCTAATCGCGACCGCTTCGGGCGCTTTTTCTCTTGCCTGGTTTATGTCCCACGCGAACGTTATAACCGTGATCTGCGACTCAAGGTTCAGGCGGTATTGATGGATACATTGTGTGGCCAAACCGTCGAATTCGAAGCCCGATTCAGTGAGTCAGTACTGGCACGCGTGCACTATATCATCCGTGTCATTCCAGGCACTGAGCCCAAGCTTGAGCCACTGGAAATTGAGCAACGGGTGGTTGAAGCTGCATACACCTGGAGTGATCAGCTTCAGGATGCCATGATCGAGATGTATGGTGAGGAGAAGGGTAATCACTATATCAGTGTTTATGGCAATGCCTTCCGTGGCGATTATCGCGAAGACTACCCGGCAAGAACCGCAGGTTTTGATATCGAGATAATGGAAAAAGTCTATGCTGATGGTCAGCTGGGAATTCACTTTTATCGTCCCGTGTTGGAGTCGAAAGCACAGTATCGACTCAAGTTGTATGCGGTCGGTCAGCCGATCGCCTTGACCAATATCCTGCCGGTGATTGAAAACATGGGTTTGAAGGTTATGGGCGAGCGGCCCCACAAGATCAAGGCTGCCGACCGCCAACGCCTGTGGATTCATGATTTCACCATGACCACAACATTTACCGACACCCTGGAATTTGATGCCATTGAAGAGTTGTTTCAGGATGCACTGGCGCATATCTGGAATGGTACGGCTGAAAATGATGGTTTCAACCAGCTGGTACTGGGTGCCGGATTGAGTTGGCGGGAGACTGCGGTTTTTCGGACCTATGCGGAATATCTGCGGCAGATTCGAAGTAATTTTTCGATGACTTATATGGCCCGGACCCTGGTCAGGAATCCAGGTATGGCGAGCAATTTGATGGCCCTCTATCATCTTCGTCTGGACCCGGCGAAACAGAGGCAGGACAGTGGTGATCCGGGTCGGGTCCTTGAGCAGATCAATACGCTTCTGGATGAAGTGGCGAACCTGGATGAAGACAGGATATTGCGTCGTTTTTTAAATCTGATTCAGTGTACGACACGCACCAGCTTTTATCTGCAATCTGCAGATGGTCAGAAAAAACCCTATTTGTCGATGAAGCTTGATCCGACCCGGATTGTGAAAATGCCCGATCCTCGACCCATGTATGAAATTGTGGTTTCCTCGCCGCGTTTTGCCGCGGTACATCTGCGTGGTGGCCCGGTGGCGCGTGGTGGCATCCGCTGGTCGGATAGACCGGAGGATTTTCGTACCGAAATTCTTGGGCTGGTGAAAGCGCAGCGGGTAAAAAATGCCGTTATCGTTCCTGTAGGTTCAAAGGGCGGTTTTGTTCCCAAACAACTTCCGGTCGGCGGAGATCGCGAGGCCTTGATGAATGAGGTGATATATTGCTACAAGAACTTTATGCGTGGCATGCTCGATCTTACCGATAATCTCGAGGCCGGCAAGGTGATACCCCCACAATCCCTGGTGCGTCATGATGGTGATGATCCCTATTTTGTTGTTGCTGCCGACAAGGGCACGGCCACATTTTCCGATATTGCCAATAGTGTGGCAGATGAATATGGTTATTGGCTTAGCGATGCCTTTGCTTCTGGCGGTTCGGCTGGTTATGATCACAAGAAAATGGGTATCACGGCACGCGGAGCCTGGGAGTCGGTGAAACGACATTTTCGCGAAATCGGGACCAATATCCAGACCACGGATTTTACCGTCGTAGGCATTGGTGATATGTCCGGTGATGTATTCGGAAATGGCATGTTGCTGTCCAAACATATCCGGTTATTGGCTGCCTTCAATCATCTGCACATCTTTCTCGACCCCAATCCGGATTTGAAGAAGAGTTTTGCGGAAAGACAACGTTTGTTTGCCCTGCCACGTTCCAGCTGGTGTGATTACAGTAGCAAATTGCTCTCAAAGGGAGGTGGAATCTATGAACGCACCGCCAAATTCATCGATTTGTCACCTGAGATCCGGGAGGCCCTGCAGCTTGCCGAGGAGCGAATGACACCGACAGATTTGATCCATGCCATGCTCCTGGCGCCGGTCGACCTGTTGTGGAATGGTGGTATCGGCACCTATATCAAATCCGCACAGGAAAGTCATGCCCAGGCCAGTGATCGGGCTAATGATGGTCTGCGGGCTGATGGCGGGGAACTTCACTGCAAGGTGCTGGGGGAGGGCGGTAATCTCGGTGTTACCCAGCTCGGTCGTATTGAGTATGCAGCAGCCGGTGGTCTTTGTTACTCCGATTCGATTGATAATTCAGCGGGTGTGGATTGTTCTGATCATGAAGTCAATATCAAGATCCTGTTGAATCAGATTGTTGCCAATGGGGACATGACCATCAAGCAGCGTAATGAATTGCTGGTGGAGATGACCGATGATGTGGCGCAGTTGGTGTTGCGCGATAATTATGAGCAAACACAGTCTATCTCGATCATGGCTTCACAGTCTGCGGCCATGCTGGATGAACACCAGCGTTATCTGTCAGATCTTGAGCATAGAGGATCGCTGGATCGTCAAATCGAGTTTATGCCCGATGACAAGGAGTTGTATCGGCGCAAGGCACAGAATCGTGGTTTAACTCTCCCTGAGCTTTCCATCCTTTGCTCCTACAGCAAAATGACGACATTCGATGAACTGCTGCAATCAGATCTGACCGATGATCCGGCGCTGAACAACGAGCTGGTGGAATATTTTCCACCGTTATTACGTAAACGATACGCCGAACAAATGCCGTCCCATCGACTGCACCGGGAAATCATTGCGACCCGGGTTGTGAACAGCATGGTCAATCGGATGGGGCCGAGTTTTGCTTTCCGATTGCAGGAGTTGACAGGCAGTTGCCCGGCTGATATCGCCCGCGCCTATATGGCTTCAAGAGAGATCGTTGGGCTCAAGGCCGTAACCCGGGAGGTTGAGGCATTCGATAATACTATTCCGACCTCGGTTCAGTACCAGTTATTCAGTATGTTAAATGGCCTGGTGGAGCGTTGCAGTTTGTGGTTGTTACAGAACCGGCGTGGTAATCTGGATATCAGCGAAACCATTAATGCCTTTCAACCGGGTATGCAGGCCTTGTGGAAAGCAATACCCAAGCCGTTGTCGACCCAACACAAGACCCTGCAAAAACAAAGGATCAGCAAGTTCTGCAATGCCGGTGTTGACAAGGGGCTGGCTGAAAAAGTCGCCGCCGTGATTCCGATGTCACAAGCCATGGATATTACCGAAGTCACGGTAACCACCGGGGCAGCACCACTTGTTGTGGCCAGTGTCTATTATTATCTGGGGGCGCATTTTGATCTGTTATGGTTACGGGACAGGATCTCAGAGCTACCCGATGACAGCTATTGGCATTTATTGGCCCGCAATGCCTTGCGTCATAGTCTCAATATGCAGCAGCGACAATTGGCCTGTGAAGTTCTGAGCTATCAGCCTGGTAAAACTACCCGGCAAACGGTAGAGAATTGGATTGGCTCCGTACCGACCGCTCACCAGCGTTTTCGAAAGTTGATGAAAGCCCTGCATTCTGGTGCGACCGTGGATTTTGCCATGTTGTCGGTTGCTCTCAACGAACTGAATATTCTGGTCGGAAGCTCTCCTGCGGTATAGTGGCACTGAAAAAATGGCCCGCCAGGAGGCTGACCGAGAATAGAAGCCGTAGCGAGGGAAAGCAGATTTGAGAGCGATTTATCTATGATTTGAGGCGAATAG
>CAZTLH010000017.1:0-14709 GCA_964614335.1 uncultured Gammaproteobacteria bacterium | reverse complement strand
TGCGGGCTTCTGATTGTTCGCAAGATATAAAAATCCACGCCGTGTTTGGCCCAGAACTTGTTCGATACGCCAATGTTCCACAGTGGCAGCGATGGCGAGCGATTTGACGTTTTTCGGGTTAATTTCCTGTTTAGTCATGAATGTTCAAGTTGGGAATGAAAGATGATAATGAGCCCGAATCTTGTACTAAAATGCTGGTAACGATGTCAGGTTGAAGACACAAAATAAAAAAAGACGTTTAAGAGCCTGTCCTGGAATAGGAGGCTGGTTGACTCAATTTCTTGCCTAGTTGTAGTAATTGCTGATCCTGATAGCCAATATTTTTAAGATGATCAAGGGTGTTGCGCACATATTCATGATTAGGGCCGCGACTGCCCCGGGCATTCTCAACGGTATGCAGCAGGATGTCATCATGGAGTCGTCCTGCATACTGCGGATGCTTGCGATCGACAATGAAGGTCAGTGCGGATGTCTCATGTTGCGTCGAAAGACTGATTTTTACCATCGAGGGTCGATACACGTTAGTGATCATTTCCCGACCACGCAAGTATTCCAGAACGGTTTTTTGGTCTTCAGGACGAACTCTAAACCCCTTGCCGATACAAGATCCCCCGCGGTCGAGTCCGAATACCAGACCAGGCTTTTCCTGACTGCCGCGGTAATGCCAAGACCAGACACATAATGCCCGATGATGGCCGTAGATCCGGACAGTCTGTTTCTCGACATAGGAAAAACCCGGGTTCCACATCAGGGAGCCGTAGGCAAAAACCCATAAAGGTTGCTTGGATGGAATGATCTGATGTAGCAAAATACTGGTTCCTGGTGTTTGCCGGTATGGGGTTCATTGATGACAAAGTCGTGATGATACCGCAAGTGGCACCTTTGCGCTGTACCCGGAGTAATATTGCAGATAAATTCCATGTTTCATAATCTTGGCTGTCAGGAGTTCCCGCTAGAAATTCAATAACAAGGTTTTGTTGGCTGCTTTCGAACGATTGTGGCCATTTATGCCCATCGAGTGAGAAAATAGTCCGCAAAACCCTGGCTAGGAGGCTGTCCGAGAACAGGAGTGGTATCGGGAACTCTTGCTTGGCGGTCACTCCTGTTGAAAGATTGGTGGCTTCTGTCATACTCCGCATCATTGGTAGCTAAATAGGTCTTATGCAGATTTGTGGGCTGCTTTGAGTCAGACTATCGCCTTGACCGCCAGACGAAATGATGTCTCGATCATACCCTGGCTAAATTACCACTAAAGATTCAGGAGTTCCCGCCAGGAACCCGAAACACTGGATTTATCGGCTGTTTTAGAGTCAATTGGCCCATTTATGGCCATCGAGCGAAAAAACAGTCAGCAAATCCAGCGTTGGCGGTAGACTCTGCTAGGGAGGTTGTCCGAGAACAAGAGTCGTAGCGAGGGAAAGCGGATTTGAGGCCATTTTTTCGATCATTTGAGGCGAGTAGTGGCACAGGGATGTGCCGTTTACGGACCTAAGGATGGAATAGTCGTTCTATTTAACGAAAATGAGCGGAAAAATGGGCCAAAGTCCACTTTTCCGCAGTAGGCTCTCTGTTCTCGGACAGCCTCCTAGAGATTAAGTACAAGGGACAGAATAAAGATGTTGTGTTGTACGACTAAAAGATTTGAGAAAATCCATGCCAAAATGGCTTGATTTACCTGCGCACCGGGGAATTTATCTACTGCTATCAGATGTGACAGGGCTGTATCTCTGTGCTGCCTGGGCTGCCTGGTATCGAGCCGGAGCGGCACCGTTCGAATATCAGCCAGCGATGTTACTGATGGCAGTGATTACTGTGGTCACATTGTACGTGATGAATGTCTATCATGTCAGCCGGCAGAGTAATGCCATTCGACTGGTTTCACGCAGCTTTATCGCCGTCATGGTCAGTATGGCATTGATCGGTACCTTGATTTATTCCATAAGGGGTGCAACTTTCGTTGCGGTTTTCTGGCGTAGTGTTTTGTTATTGGCAATGTCACTGTTTGCAATATGGGCGGCCGTAACTCGTTATGTGGCCTGTCAGTTTCTGCGTAGACAGCCCTGGCGAAGATACTGGCTGGTTTTAGGGGCAGATCGCTTTGCTGATGATTTACTCGGTGAGCTGAACCGTAGCGGAATAGAGTTACAGTTCTTGTCGTCCCTGGCTGAAGGGAAATCTGTAACAACTGCCGAAACACTCTCTTTACTGGATACGATGCAATTTCGGATGAAATATCTTGGAGCTGTACTACAAAAATCTTTCCAGCCAGATCAGATGACAACAGCCTGGCTAATGAGTGTCCGATTATCAGGTGCGAAAATCCTCAGTGCTGCAGATTTTTTTGAGCAGACATTCCAACGTATCCCGGTACAACAATTGGCCGACCAATGGTTTGTTTTTTCTTCTGGTTTTGATTTGCTTCATAAAGATATACCATTGAAAATAAAAAGATTAATTGATGTTATCATAGCCTCGGTCGGTTTGGTTCTGGCATTGCCTGTCGGTATTATTGTTGCATTATTGATTAAAATAGCTGACCGTGGTCCAATATTTTTTAGTCAACTGCGAATGGGTGTGGGTGGCCGTACTTTCAAGGTCTATAAGTTTCGAACCATGATTGTCGATGCCGAACATTCAGGCCCCCAATGGGCCAAGGAAAATGATCACAGAATTACCCCGGTCGGTCGGGTCTTGCGACAATCCCGGCTGGATGAATTACCACAGCTCTGGAATGTGCTGCAAGGGGCGATGAGTCTGGTCGGGCCAAGGCCTGAACGACCTGAATTTACTGAAGATCTGGGGGCAAAAATACCCTATTATGATATGCGGCATGTGGTAAAACCGGGGATAACCGGCTGGGCCCAAGTGAAGTATCCTTATGGTGCATCGGTGCAGGATGCTGAAAACAAGTTGGCCTATGACTTGTATTACATAAAAAACTATTCCCTGACCCTGGATTTGTATATTCTTTTGCGTACGATACGTACCGTGTTTTCTGCCACTGGCAGATGATGCAGTTGTTCAATTATTTCAATTAGAGATACCAATATGGAATTCGAAGCAGGCTGTATATTTTGCAAGATTTTGAAGGGAGAAATCCCCTCGATTACATTATATGAAAATGAGCAGACGCTGGCTTTTATGGATATCAATCCAGCCAGTACCGGGCATGCACTGGTGATACCCAAAGCGCATTTTCCGGATGTCTATAGTATACCGGATGAATGGATCGCAGCAGTGTCGGCAACAGCGATCAAGGTCGCCAAGGGGATTCATGAAGTGCTCAATCCCGAAGGATTGAATTTGTTGCAGTGCAATGGCAAGGCTGCTGCCCAGACGGTAATGCACTTTCATATGCACGTATTGCCGCGCTCGATAGATGACCACTTGTGGCTGAATTGGGGCATAAAACCAGGTGATATGGATGAAATTAAGCGTTTGGGTGTGCGTCTTGCAGAGGCAATCCACTGATGCCCATACAACCGGTTATTGTGATTCATGGCGGTTGTGGCGGGTTTGAGGGCAAACACACTTCATTTGCCGAGTATGGACAACACCTTCGGCCCATTGTCGAGGCGGCTTATGCCGTGTTGCTGGAAGAAGGTGCGCGAGCGGCCGTATTGCATGCGGTCAAGGCCCTTGAAGATGATCCTCTATTCAATTCCGGGACTGGCGCAAAATTGCAGGCTGATGGTGAAGTGCGTCTGTCTGCAGCCTTGATCGATAGTGACAATAAGGTATTTTCCGGAGTCATCAATATTCAGCGTGTGCGTCATCCCATTGAAGTGGCCGAACAACTCAGCTATCAACAGTACCATGTTTTATCAGGATCCCAGGCAACGCAATTTGCTCGCGAGGAAGGCTTTGATGATTATGATCTGGTCGTAGCACACCGAAGGGCAGAATATGAACAGGCCATTGCTGGCCGTCATGGGACCGTGGGCGCTGTGGCAGTGGATTCGATGGGAATACTTTGTGCTGGGACATCAACGGGTGGTGTCGGCATGGAACACCCCGGCCGTGTTGGTGACAGTCCGACCATCGCTGGTACCTATGCCAGCGCAGCTGCAGCCGTGTCCTGCACCGGAACCGGTGAGGAGATCGTGAATCTGGCTGTGGCGCCGCGTATTGTTGATCGGGTCGATAATGGCTTGACCCTAAAACTGGCTACCACACAGATTGAAACGCAGGCCAGGGAGCTAGGTTATGAATTTGGCCTGATCAGTGTTGACAACAAGGGGCAGTATTCTATTGCTGCTACCGAAGGAATTGAGACCCTGTACGCTGTTTGCAGAGATGGGGAAGCTGTTTCATTTATTGACTAACGTTATAATAATGATTGTATAAAAACAACAGTTTTTTATGCTTGCGAAGTACCTCGAAACAGTGGCAGAATGACGCGCCATTGGTACTTGGGTAGTCCAGGTAAAACCACAGTTGGAGCCTCAGGATTGTTAAAAGAAGACACGTCGCCATCTGAACGTAATGCAGCGGATACCTTTCCGAGGTTGCTGCTACGCAATGCTGAGCAACTGGCTTCACATCCGGCAATACGGGAAAAAGAATTTGGTATCTGGCAAACCCGGACCTGGTCTGAGGTCAAGAATGAGATTGAACAGTTTTCTGCTGGACTGTTAGCGCTGGGATTTGAACGTGGTGACAAAATCGTCATCATCGGTGATAACCGGCCCCAGCTCTATTGGTCGATCGCAGCTGCGCAATGTCTCGGTGGTATTCCTGTACCGACCTATCAGGATGCCGTTGCCGACGAAATTCAGTATGTACTCGAGCACGCCGAAGCACGTTTTGTCGTTGCAGAAGATCAGGAACAGATCGATAAGGTTCTGGAAGTCCAGGAACGCTGCCCGTTATTACAACACCTGATTTATGACGATCCACGTGGTCTGGAAAAATACAGCGCTGGCTCCGAACGGATCAATGCCTTTACCGCGGTACAGGAAAAGGGTCGCGAGTATTTGACACTTCACCCGGACTTCTTTGTGACCTCCTGTCAGCAGAGCAAGGCCAGCGATGCAGCGGTATTTCTCTACACCTCTGGCACAACAGGCAAACCCAAAGGTGTGGTCTTAAGCTATGATAATTTTGTCAAGACGGCACAAAGCGGAATCGAGCTTGAACATCTGACTGCAGACGAAGAAGTGCTGGCCTATCTGCCGATGGCCTGGGTGGGTGATCATCTGTTTTCCTTTGCTCAGTCCTATTGCGCCGGCTTTTGTGTCAGTTGCCCTGAAAGCGCACAGACAATTCTCCAGGATTTACGGGAAATCGGGCCGACCTATTATTTTGCACCACCCCGTATCTTCGAGAATATGCTCACCACCGTGATGATTCGTATGGAAGATGCTGGAGCATTCAAGAAAAAATTATTCCATCATTTTCTCGCAATTGCCCGTCGTGTGGGTTCTGATATTCTCGACGGCAAAACGGTATCCTTCGCTGATCGCTTGCGTTACTGGCTCGGTGAAAGGATGATTTATGCGCCGTTAAAGAATACCCTCGGACTGTCCCGTGTGCGTTTGGCCTATACCGCCGGTGAAGCCATTGGCCCAGATATCTTTAGTTTTTATCGATCCCTCGGGATTAATATCAAGCAGCTCTATGGTCAAACTGAAGCCTCGGTATTTATAACGATCCAGCCGGATGGTGAAGTTTTTCCTGATTCAGTCGGCAAGCCGGCACCGGGTGTCGAGATTGAGATCCAGGATAATGGTGAAGTGTTGTATCGCAGTCCGGGCGTATTCGTCGAATATTTCAAGAATGCCGAAGCCACCCGTGAGACCAAGGATGAAGCCGGTTGGGTGCACACCGGAGATGCGGGTTACTTCGATGATGCCGGGCATTTGCACATCATCGATCGCGCCAAGGATGTCGGAAAGTTGACCAATGGCGAGCTGTTTGCACCGAAATTTCTGGAGAACAAATTAAAATTCTTTCCCCAGATCAAGGAAGCTGTATGTTTCGGAGACAAGCGGAGTTTTGTCACCGCCTTTATCAATATTGACCTGGATGCCGTCGGCAACTGGGCCGAGCGGGAGAATATCCCCTATGCCAGCTATCAGGAACTGGCCGGCCATGAGAAGGTGTATTCCATGGTCCAGGACTGTATTAAACTGGTGAATACGGATCTGGCAGCAGACCCTAAACTGGCATCATCAACCATCCATCGTTTTTTGATACTACACAAGGAACTGGATGCCGATGATGGCGAGATGACACGCACCCGCAAGGTGCGGCGTCGGGTGATCGCTGAAAAATATGCGGTTTTGATTGATGCCTTGTTTGCCGGACAGAAAAACTGTCATATCGATACCGAGGTTACCTTTGAGGACGGTCGTAAAGGCATGATCTCTGCCGATCTTGAAATTTGTGAGATTTCCGATGCCGCTTGAAAACAGAATTTGCCCATGACTGCACAAATAAATTCAACAATTGTGCCTGAAGTTGATGTCATGCTGGATCTTGATGACATATCCTTGTCTTTCGGTGGTGTCCATGCATTGGAAAATATCAGCTTCGATATACGCCGGCATGAAATCAGGGCCATTATCGGTCCCAATGGTGCCGGCAAGAGTTCGATGCTGAATGTCATCAATGGTTTCTATCATCCGCAAAAGGGCACCATTACCTATGAAGGGGAAGTGGTCAAGGCCATGAAACCGCATCACGCGGCGATCCGAGGTATTGCCCGGACATTTCAAAATATCGCCTTGTTCAAAGGTATGACAACACTCGATAATATCATGACCGGCCGCGTCACACACATGCATTCGGGTCTTATTGCCCAGGCGCTTTATCTTGGCAAAAATCGCCGGGAAGAAATACAAAATCGGGAATTTGTCGAGACCATTATTGATTTTCTGGAAATTGAAGCCATACGCAATACCCCGGTTGGACGGTTGCCCTATGGCCTGCAAAAACGGGTCGAATTGGGCCGGGCATTGGCAGCCGAGCCAAAGTTATTGTTGCTGGATGAACCGATGGCCGGGATGAATCTTGAAGAAAAACAGGATATGAGTCGTTTTATGCTCGACATCAATGAACAATATGGGACCACCATTGCCTTGATTGAACACGATATGGGCGTCGTGATGGAACTTTCGAATCGAATAGTGGTGCTGGACTATGGTCGCAAACTGGCCGATGGAGCCCCGGATGAAATCCGTAATAACAAGGATGTGATCGAAGCTTATCTCGGCGTCGCGAACTAGACCGGAATCAATCATGGATATGCTCTATAACATTCTGATCAGTCCCTTTCTTGAAATGGCCAAGAGCCCATCCTTTTTCGCCGAGGTGGTGATCGGCGGTGTGATGTCGGGGGTCATGTATTCGCTGGTTGCCCTGGGCTTTGTCCTAATCTTCAAGGCTTCTGGTGTATTTAATTTCGCTCAGGGTGTGATGGTATTATTTGCAGCCCTGAATTTTAGCGGTTTACTCGATGCCGGTTTATCCATCTGGTTGGCTTTGCCGCTGACCATTCTGATCATGATTGTACTGGCCTGGGTCATTGAAAGGGTCGTTTTGAGCAAGTTGGTCAATCAGGAACATATTATTCTGTTTATGGCGACCATCGGTATTGCTTATTTCCTGCAGGGCTTTGGTGAAATGCTCTGGACCGGTAATATACGCAAGCTGGATGTGGGTATTCCCCAAGATGCGTGGTTTGTTGGAGATATCATGATCCAGCAGGCCGATGTCTTTGCCGCCGTGGTCGCCGGGATTCTGGTGATCGTGTTGGCGCTGTTCTTTCAGTACACCCGTATCGGCCGTGCTTTACGGGCCGTAGCGGATGACCATCAGGCGGCAATGACGGTCGGTATTCCGTTACGCTTTATCTGGCTGATTGTATGGGCAGTAGCCGGATTTGTGGCCCTGGTGGCCGGGATTATGTGGGGTTCAAAGGTTGGTGTCCAGTTCAGCCTGTCCGTGATTGCCTTGAAAGCACTGCCGGTGCTGATTCTGGGTGGTTTTACCTCGGTCCCCGGTGCCATTATTGGTGGGCTGATTATTGGTGTTGGTGAAAAAGTGGCAGAGATTTATTGGGGGCCACTGGTTGGTGGTGCGATCGAAGAATGGTTTGCCTACATACTGGCGTTGTTATTTCTGTTCTTCCGACCACAGGGTTTGTTTGGCGAACGTATCATCGAGCGGGTCTAGGACGACACTATGTTTTATCGCGAAGCTGGAGATTTTAAAACCACCTACAAGGCCGATCAGGCCATATTCCCCATTGCCCTGGATCGCTGGTTTGTATTGATTGTGGTGGCGTTTTTCTTGCTGGTCGTGCCATTTGTTGCCAGTAACTACCTATTGGAATCGATTTTGATTCCGGTATTGATATTGTCCATTGCGGCCATCGGCTTGAATATCCTGACCGGTTATGCCGGCCAGTTGTCACTCGGGACGGGCGGGTTCATGGCCACCGGCGCCTATATGGCCTATAAAATCAGTACAGCCTTTCCAGGACTGAATATTGTTTTTGTCATGATCGCCGCTGGTTTATGTGCGGCACTGGTCGGGATAGCCTTCGGCGCGCCGAGTCTGCGTATCAAGGGCTTTTATCTGGCAGTAGCGACCTTGGCCGCGCAGTTTTTTCTGTTATGGCTGTTTACCCGTGTGCCCTGGTTTGTCAATAACAGTATCTCCGGGGTCCCAACCGCACCACCACGCAAAGTCTTTGGTGTCCTGGTATCCAGTGCGGATTCAAACCCGATGGCGCGCTATTTATTTGTATACATCATTACGATTGTACTGGCACTTTTGGCCAAGAACCTGGTGCGCAGCCGAATTGGACGGATGTGGATGGCGATACGGGATATGGATATTGCGGCCGAGATTATCGGTATTCGACCGTTGACCTCGAAACTGACCGCGTTTGCCATTTCCTCTTTTTACTGCGGTATCGCCGGAGCCCTGTGGTCATTCGCTTATTTTTTTTTCAAGCAGAAGACGGCATACGAGATTAATCGTTCCTTTGAAATCCTGTTTATGGTGATTGTCGGCGGTCTGGGCAGTATATTGGGCTCCTTTCTTGGTGCCGCCTTCATCTTTTTGTTTCCGATTGTCCTCAGTATTATCCCGGGATGGATTGGGCTTGAGATCCCGGTAACCTTGATTACCCAGATTGAATTGATGGTGTTTGGTGGTATGATCATCTTCTTTCTGATTGTAGAACCACATGGTTTGGCCAGGTTATGGCGCATCGCCAAGGAAAAACTGCGATTATGGCCATTTCCGCACTGAATATTGTTACATAACGATTTACAGATTTACTGATTTACTAACCCCGGGGATGCAGAACAACGTATTCCCAAACTTGGAGGAGCTCAACAATGAAGAAGTTTGTTACTTCAGCACTTGCAGCAACCCTGGTAGCCGGATCGGTGATGGCAACACCGGTGATGGCAGCCGGGACCCAAAATATCCCGCTACTGGTATATCGAACGGGCCCTTATGCGGCTAACGGGATCGCAATCTTTGCCGGTATGATCGATTATTTCAAATTGATCAACAGCCGTGATGGTGGTGTCAACGGGGTAAAAATTAAATATTCCGAATGTGAAACTGCCTACAAGACCGATCGTGGTGTGGAGTGCTATGACCGCCTTAAAGATCAGTATGGCAGTATTTTCAGTCCGGTATCAACCGGTATCACCTATGCCATCATCGACAAGGCGACCCATGACAAGATCCCGGTTTTCTCGATGGGTTACGGCCGTACCTCGGCTGCCGACGGTCGGGTTTTTCCGTATGTCTTCAACTTCCCGTCAACCTACTGGAGTCAGGCTACTGCAGTCATCCGGTATATTGCCAATGATCTGGGCGGCATGGATAAACTGAAAGGCAAAAATTTCGCCTTCATTTATCTTGACCATCCCTATGGTAAAGAGCCGATCCCGTTTTTTGATATTATGGCGAAAAAGTTTGGTTTCACCTATGACAAATATCCGGTGCCGACCAAATCGATGACCGAACAGAAATCGATCTGGCTACAGATCCGCCGCAGCAAACCCAGTTATGCCATCATGTGGGGTTGGGGAGCGATGAATCCTACGGCCATCAAGGAAGCCGCTTCGATCCATTTTCCAATGGATCACTTTATCGGCAACTGGTGGTCAGGTGCCGAAGTGGATGTCCAGGCAGCCGGGATGTTGGCTAAAGGCTATAAATCCGCGGCCATGCATGGTACCGGCAAGAGCTATCCTGTCTATGCTGACATGAAAAAGTACGTGTACGATGCCAAACAGGCCGATAATCTGGATAGTGCCGGCGATGTCCTGTACAACCGTGGTCTGGTGAATTCCGCCTATGTCATCGAGGCCATGCGTACTGCCATGAAGAAATTCGGCAACAAGCCATTAACCGGTGAACAACTGCGCTGGGGTATGGAAAACCTGGATGTGACAGCTGCCCGTATCAAAGAGCTGGGTATGACCGGCTTGACCCCACCGGTCAAGGTTAGTTGTGCCAACCATGAAGGCAACAACCCGGGTATCTTTGTTCAGCAATGGGATGGTACCAAGTGGAATATGTTGAAAGGCTTTGTTCCGGCGATGAGTGACATCGTGCGCCCGATCGTGGAACAGGAAGCCGCCAAGTACGCCAAGGAAAAAGGCATTACTCCACGTACCTGTTCGTAATACGGTATTTGTTGTATATGAAACAATCTGTTGCAGAAAAAATGGATGAGGGGATTGAACCCCTCATCCGCATCAGTAATATTGAAGTGATCTATGATCACGTTATCCTGGTGATTAAAGGGGTCTCTCTGGAAGTCCATGAGGGTAGTATTGTGGCTTTGCTCGGTGCCAATGGTGCCGGCAAGACCACAACCTTGAAGGCCGTCTCGAATCTACTGGGTACCGAGCGTGGTGATGTGACCAAAGGTTCGATTGAACTACATGGCGAGAAGGTGGAGAAATTAACGCCATCTGATCTGGTTAATCGCGGTGTGGTCCAGGTTATGGAAGGGCGACACTGTTTCGAACATTTGACCGTAGAGGAAAATCTGCTGGTCGGTGCCTATATCCGCAAGGATGGCAAGGCCGCCATAAAGACATCCATGGATAAGGTCTATTCCTATTTTCCACGGTTAAAGGAACGACGCAAGTCACAGGCGGGGTATACCTCCGGCGGTGAGCAGCAAATGCTCGCCATCGGCCGTGCCTTGATGTCCAATCCCTCGATTATCCTACTGGATGAACCCTCAATGGGGCTGGCGCCACAACTGGTCGAAGAGATCTTTGAAATCGTAAAACGATTAAATCAGGAACAGAATGTCACCTTCCTGCTGGCAGAGCAAAACACCGTCGTAGCACTAAAATACGCCGATTACGGTTATATTCTGGAAAATGGTCGTGTAGTCATGGATGGTGCGGCCGCATCGTTGTCTGAAAATGAAGACGTCAAGGAATTTTATCTGGGTATGGGCGGCGATAAAAATTTTAGTAATATGAAAAGTTACCGTCGACGTAAACGCTGGTTGGCCTGACCACATCGAAACAACCTAACCGTAAGGCGGTATTATGACCGATCAAACCGTTGCCGCAGAGTATCTGGATGCGCGTGAAGTACGCGATCCGGAGCTACGGGAACAGCAACTCTTCGCAGCTTTACCTGAATTTCTGGCCACGGCTGCACGCAAAAGTCCTGCCGCTGCATCGTTACTGAAGCCTATCAACCCCGAAGAAATTGATTCCCGACAAGCATTGGCACGCCTGCCGTTGACCCGAAAGTCCGACCTGATTGCATTACAGGCTGCGCAGGCTCCATTTGGAAATTTTGCCAGTCTGCAGTCGCGTCATGTGCGACGTGTGTTTGCCTCCCCCGGACCGATCCATGAGCCGGAAGGGGATGCCGAGAATTATTGGCGGATGGCGCGGGCACTGTATGCAGCCGGTATTCGTCGTGGCGATTTATTGCACAACACATTTTCCTATCATTTTACCCCTGCCGGATCGATGATCGACAGTGCTGCACTGGCACTGGGTTGCCCTGTCTTTGCAGCCGGGATCGGCCAAACCGAATTGCAGATCGAAACCATCGCGCGTCTATGCCCTGCTGCCTATGCAGGGACACCATCCTTTTTGAATATCCTGCTTGATCGGGCAGGGCAGTCCGGTGTCGATTTATCCTCGTTTCGCAATGCCTTGGTCTCGGGCGAGGCCTTGCCAAATGCCTTGCGAGCATCGATTGAACAGCGTGGCATCCATGTCAGTCAATGCTATGCCACCGCCGATGTGGGCTTGATCGCCTATGAATCGAAAGCACGTGAAGGCCTGATTGTCGACGAAGAAGCGATCGTCGAAATCGTCAGACCTGGAACCGGTGATCCGGTTACCGTTGGCGAAGTCGGGGAGGTGGTGGTCACGACCTTTAATTCTGTATATCCGTTATTACGGCTGGCAACCGGTGACTTGAGTGCCGAGTTACCTGGCATCAGCCCCTGTGGCCGAACCAATCGACGGATCAAGGGCTGGATGGGACGGGCAGACCAGACCGCCAAGGTTCGCGGTATGTTTATTCACCCGGAGCAGATCGCAATAGTGCTGTTACAACATCCTGAACTGACCAAAGCCCGTCTGCTCATTAACCGGGTGGATTTGGCCGACAGTATGTGTTTGCAATGCGAAACGGTTCTGTCGGGTGAAAACCCCGGTTTGATGAAGAAAATACAGAGCAGTATCCGGGAGATCTGCAAATTGCGCGCCGAGGTTGAACTGGTTGCACCGGGTTTACTGGCCAATGATGGCAAGGTCATCGACGATCTGCGTCCAATCGATTGAATAGTTAATCGCGGGAGAAGTAAGTTATGGCTGAACAAAAGTCTGAATCAGTGGTACCAATCAGTCGTTTTCCGGTGCCGGAACTTTCCGACCTGGACCCTGATATTCAGGAAATCATCACCACAGTATCTGATAAAACCGGTTTTATACCCAATGTCTTTTTGACCCTGGCCCACCGACCGGATGAATTTCGGGCCTTTTTCGCCTATTACAATGCCCTGATGTTTCGTAAAGGCGGGCTCAGCAAGGCTGACAGGGAAATGATTATTGTCGCATCCAGCGATACCAATGACTGCCAGTATTGTGTGGTAGCGCATGGTGCCGTGCTCAGAATCTATGCCAAAAACAGTCTGGTTGCCGATCAGGTGGCCATCAATTACCGCAAGGCGGATATCACAGCCCGCCAACGGGCCATGCTCGACTTTGCCGTCAAGGTCGCCCAGCACCCGGGTGAAGTCGGTGATGAGGATTATGCTGCGTTACATGCGGTGGGTTTTGATGATGAAGATATCTGGGATATCGGCGCCATTACGGCATTCTTTGGACTCTCAAACCGGATGGCCAATTTGATTGATATGCGCCCTAACGACGAATTTTATACCCTGGGCCGATAAATGCAGATCAAGAAGATGGAGCCGTCGTTGCGTACGGTCGCTATGCCGGCAGATGCCAACCCCAATGGCGATATCTTCGGTGGCTGGTTGATGTCACAAATGGATATTGCCAGTGGCACCTATGCCGGGTATATCGCCGCAGGCAGAGTGGCCACCGTGGCCGTGGATGCCATGACCTTCCATCTTCCGGTCTATATCGGTGATGAAATCAGCTGCTACTGCCAGACAGCCCGGATCGGTAGGACTTCCATCGCCGTCGATGTCGAAACCTGGGTAAGACGCAGACAGGATGCGCGTTCGGAGAAGGTGACAGAAGGTCGGTTTACCTTTGTGGCCATCGATGATCGGGGTCAGCCGCGCCCGGTATCAAGCTGATGGGCTGCTGGAATAACAGTCGCAAGACTGCCGCCCCAAACATAGGATGCGGTAGTTTATGAATATATTCAGGAGCTCCTGCAAACCCTGGATTCACTGACTTTTTCGCTCGATATTAATAAACATCCAACTGGTTCAAAAACAACCAGTAAATCCCGCGTTTCATAATCCTGGCGGATGGCGGATGGCGGATGGCGGATGGCAGATGGCAGGAGGAGCTGATATATATTTGACAATGATATCAATAGTGATATCATATAGCGATGAGTGGTATTGCTAAAATTCTGCAGAAAATAAAAGATAATCCCAATGGGGTTCGTTTTAATGATTTGCAAAAGGTTTGTACCTATTATTTTGGTAAACCTCGTCAACGCGGTAGTAGTCATTGTGTCTATAAAATGCCATGGCCAGGTAATCCGCGTGTAAATATTCAAAATCTCAAAGGCCTGGCCAAGCCCTATCAAGTCAAACAAGTTATGCTTGCCATAGAGAAGATTGAGGTCCGTCATGGTTCAAGAAAGTGATAAATATACTTACCGCGTGTTGTGGTCTGATGAAGATCAGGAATTTATTGGTTTATGTGCAGAATTCCCAAGTCTAAGCTGGCTTACATCTACTGCTGAAAAAGCATTGAATGGTATTCGTTCAGTTGTTAAAGATTGTATTTCGGATATGAATCAAAATAAAGAGGTATTGCCATTACCTTTATCGATGCGAAAATTTAGTGGTAAATTCATGGTTCGTGTTCCACCGGAAGTTCATCGTCATCTGGCCATGGAAGCCGCCGAGTCCGGGGTAAGCCTAAATCGTATCGCCAGTGCAAAGCTCGCCCGTTAAACACATAAGGAAACCTGATTAACCATAAGACTCAGCACAACTTACACAACATCGAAATTTTCTCTGTAAAGGTTGAA
>CAZTLH010000016.1:3873-14813 GCA_964614335.1 uncultured Gammaproteobacteria bacterium | reverse complement strand
GATATTGCAAGTCCAGATCCAGTTCCCCAATACCAGCGGCTGACTGCAACCAGGTTTTGGTGGTGCCTTGATCGAGCTGTTGTTTTTGCAGGAATGTGAGTAGTGATGCAATTTCACCGCTGGCATGACCGGTCAACTTCAGCAGATCATGATCTGTGCCCAGTCCCTCGAGACTGCCTTCGAGACCGGTGATCTGGTGTTTGACAAAATCTGCCTGGTCGACGGTAAATCGTAGTTGCCGATTGCTGACATCCAGGTGACCGGAAACATTCTCGAATACTGGCCATTTTGGCACCAGACGCAGCTGACCGGACTCAATGACGGCACCCAGTGTGATGCTGCCTTTGTCGAGGAAGTTTTCGGCTTGCAGGTCTCCCTTGATGACACCCTGATCGAGACGAAACTTGCCACCAAGCAGTGCGTTGATACACCAGCGGTGGATCTTTTTCGGCAGGTTCAGTGGCAACAGATCCCGGACCGTGCCGATGTCGCCACGGGCGTGCTGCAGTGTCAGCTGTATTTTTCCGGGCTGCATTTTATGGTCGAGTTCGAGGCTGGCGTTAGCAGCCACTTCCAGCCCAGGCAGGATGGCACTGAATGCTTTGAGATTGACATTCCAGCCATTGGCAGCGGTCTGCCATTCGGCCTGGCCCTGGCCACGCTGCAAGACGACTGGTTTTTTCCATAATGTCGGCCACAGAATGTTGCCGGTCATGGTCTCAAGTGTTGCCGAGCCTGCGGCGGGTGTCCACAGCAGCTGACCATCGAAGGCAGGGATCTGGCGTACGGGATCCTTGAGTTTGACAGCACATTGCTTGCAGCTGGCCTGCAGCGAAGTGATTTGCATACCGCTGGCTGCAGGAGTCAGGTGGGCCTGCAGGGAGGTAATCTGACCGTCGACTGCTGTCAGCAGAGCCAGAGGATCCGTTGTTCCGGTGATCGCCCTGCGCCACAGCGCCAATGCCTTGGGTAATTGTGCATTCGGGATATCCAGCTGGTATTGGTTTGCCGGTAATTGGCGTATCGACATTTTGGCGACAGCAAAGCTGTTTCGATCACGCTGCAGCTGGGTATCCAGCAATTTCGCGTGCCAGGAATTCTTTTGCCGATTCCATTGTATGCTGCTGCGTACGCTATCGAGGGCCAGGGAACCGGGAGCCAGATCGACGGTGATGGCCTCCAGCAGGCTGCGACCTGTGATCTGTTGCAATTGTCCTTGAGCCCAATAGCATTTAAAATTGCCGCTGAATTTTCCAGCATTCAAACGTGGCGCCAGATTACGCAGTTGCATCGGCAGCATTTTCCAGTGCAGTTGCTGTGTTCGCACATTGCAGTTGGCCTGTGGTTTGCCAGCGGCCAGACCACGTAATGAAAGTTGTAATGAGGCCTGTCCGCCGGCTGCCCTGAAGTTGCCCGAGACCTGAGTAATGCCGTTACGGGTTTGCATGCTGAGATCGGCATCGATGGAAAAAATGTCGCCATTGGGGCTGTGCCAGAGTAGCTGGCTACCCTCGACCACCAGCCGCATACCGACCAGACGACTCAAACGGGTGTAATCAATTTTGCCTTCGCCTGCTCCCAGAACCAGTTCATCGATAACGATGTTATTGTTGCTGTCGAGGTGCAGATGCAGGACCGGAGCATTGATTTTTAATACTTTGGGTACCAGGCGACCCAGCAGCAGATCCGGCAGGGCCAGCTCTACCTGCAGACGATTGAAACGCAACGGTCTGGCCGTATTCGGATGGTCAGACTGAGTCGGCCTGACTTCGACACCGGTTGCGATCAGCTGCGGGTTGAGCCCGGTCCAGTTTCCTTCGAGGTTTTCAAATGTGACGGTACGACCGGTAGTCTGCTGAAACAGGTCGACGACCTGTGACTGCATGTCTTGCAGACGATTCACCGCGACAATGGCGACGACGGCGACCACCAGGATCACAGCCAGTAGTCCCAGCAGGGTATTTCTGAAGTAGCAATAACAGCGTCGAAAAATTCCCATGGTGTTACAAAAATCAGGCCCTAGAAGTTATTATCGCAAATCAAAACCCGTAAGCCTGCCGGACAGGTATCCGGTGATGACGATATTGGGCAGAACGTTTACACCAGAACGACATCATATTGTTCCTGATGATAGCTGGTTTCCACCTGCAAACGAACCGGTTTGGCGATAAATGTTTGTAAATCGGCGAGGCTGGTGGATTCTTCCTCGAGGAGTAAATCGATGACATTTTCGGAGGCCAGGACCAGGATTTCCTGAGGTTCAAATTGTCTGGCTTCACGCAGAATTTCACGAAAAATTGCATAACAGGTGGTTTGTGCGGTTTTCAGCATGCCTCTGCCGTGACAGACCGGACATTCTTCGCAGAGTTGGTGCTCCAGACTTTCCCGAACCCGTTTGCGGGTAATCTCGACCAGGCTCAGACTCGACATTTCTGTGACAAAGGTACGGGTGCGGTCATGACTGAGCGCTTTTTCCAGCGCCCGCATCACCTGGTGACGATGCTCCGGGTCTTCCATATCGATAAAATCGATAATGATCATGCCACCCAGATCACGCAAGCGTAATTGCCGGGCAATTGCATAGGTGGCTTCCAGGTTGGTCTTGAACAGAGTTTCTTCGAGATTGCGGCGGCCGACAAAACCACCGGTATTGACATCGATGGTGGTCAGCGCCTCGGTTTGGTCCAGCACCAGATAACCACCTGATTTCAGACTGACAAAACGATCCAGGGCCCGTTCGATTTCATCTTCGACCGAGTACAGCTCGAAGAGTGGACGCTCACCGGAATAATATTCGAGTCGATTGGCCACATCAGGCACCAGTTCAGCGGCAAATTCCTGGGCTTTTTGATAGCTCTCACGGGAATCGATACGTATTCTTTCCACAGAGTCGCGAACCAGGTCGCGCATGATCCGCAGCGCCAGCGGGATATCCTCGTGGATCAGCGCCGGTGCTGATGCCACCTTGAGTTGTTGCTGTATCCGGTTCCAGACCCGCCACAAAAAACGCATGTCCGACAGCAGATCGTCTTCTGCGGCAGATTCTGCAACCGTACGGATGATATACGTCCCGGTTATGTCTTCCTGTTGTTGCAAGCCCTGTACCAGATCCCGTAAGCGCTCACGCTCGTCTTCATCCTGGATACGTTGTGATACCCCGTAATGCGTGCCGGTTGGCAGATAGACCAGGTGACGGGAAGGGATCGAGATTTCGGTCGTCACCCGCGCTCCTTTGGAGCTAATCGGATCCTTGAGCACCTGTATCGCCAATTCCTGCCCGGCATGTAACAAACTGCCAATTTCCGGTGTGATGTGGTCCGGGCCATTGTCCGCTTGTGGGCCCAGCTCGATATCCGAAGCGTGCAGAAAAACCGTTCGCCCCAGACCGGCCTCGATAAAGGCAGCCTGCATCCCCGGTAGAACACGGACCACCTTGCCCTTGTAGATATTTCCTACCAGGCCACGGGCACGGCTGCGCTCGATATGGACTTCCTGGAGTACGCCATTTTCGACTACCGCCACCCGGGTTTCCTGCGGGGTGATATTGATTAATAATTCTTCTGCAGCGGACAAAGTAGGCAGCTCTCCGTATTGTGGATTATGGGAGGCTTATTGTAGACGCCTATGCAGAAAAAATACCAGTCATGCACTAGACTGTCCGAGAAAAATAGGTGTAACGAGGGAAAGCGGGTGAGGTAGCATCTCATGATTTGAGGCGAATACTCGTTGTCTTTAGCGAAAATCAGGGGGGAATCTGGCAAAAGTCCGATTTTTTACAGTAGGCTCTCTATTCTCGGACAGCCTAGACGTCGTGTTGTTTTGTTGCCATTTTGGTCCGCGATGATAGGGTAGACCCTGAATAATGCTGATGGCACGATACAATTGTTCAGCCAGCACCAGACGGGCAACCGGATGGGCCATGGTCAAGGCGGACAAAGACCAGACCGCTCGTGCTTTTTGCAATACCGTGGTCTCCAGTCCCTCCGGGCCACCGATCAGTATCACCGGTTGTTGACCGGAGGCCAGCCATTTTCGCAGTTGCTCGGCGAGCATTTCCGTACTGATCATCTTGCCGGTGCGTTCCAGGGCCACACAATCGGCCGCCACCGGAATGGCTTGCAGCAACTGAGCGGTTTCACGCTTCATTAAGGCCTTGATATCGGCTTTTTTGCCACGTTTTTGCAGCGGCAAGGCCTGAAGTTTCAGTTTGCAGAACGTCGGCATGCGGGCGGCATAATGGGCCACGCCCTGATCGATCCAGCTGGGCATACGATCCCCCATGGCCAGAATCTGTATGTTCACTGTACTCAGGTCATCGCGCTCAGGTCAGGGGAGTGGTTTGCTGACGTTGTTTTTGAATTATGGGTCGCAAATCCTCATCCCAGAGTTTCTCCAGATCATAAAATTCACGGGTTTGTTGCTGCATAAGGTGGACGATGACCTCACCATAATCGAGCAATACCCACTCCCCTTCGGTCTCTCCCTCCGTCCCCATGGGACGCTCACCGAGTTCACGTAAATCGTCGGCCACCTGACGGCTCATGGCCCGGACATGGCGGTCGGTATTGCCACTGGCAATCACCATGAAAGTGGCCATATCGGACAATTCATGAATATCCAGGACCCGGATATTGTCCCCCTTGACCTCTTCCAGCGCCGCAACGACCGCGTTTTTGATGGCAACCTCATTCAGCATAAGCCTTTCCTAAGAAAACAATGGTGAAACCCTATATTATACTCTCCAATGGGGTCAGGTCTAGATTTTATAATCGTATAGCTGATGTTGTTTGATATAGGTCCAGACGACGGGGTGCAGCATGACTCCGACATCCTTGCCATTAGCAATACATGACCGAATCGCGCTGGAGGAGATCGCCGGTGAAGGCACTTCGACGGCCAGCAACCCACCACCGGCCTGCTGGCCGAGATATTGCAGACCCAGGGCCGTGAAACCAGCGGCTTCGAGTTTCGGTTTTGCCGTGCCCTGCCGGTTCATGACGGCCAGATGCGTCAGTTTTGGCAAGGCTTCGTATTGTTGCCATTTTGCCAGGCTGGCAAATGTGTCAGCACCGATAATCAGTACCAGATGATGCCGTGGATAACGGCATTTTAATTCACCCAGGGTGTCGACCGTATAGGATGGGCCGCTGCGTTGATATTCACAGTCGTCGATAAAGAAGCCGTGCTGTCCGGCCATTGCCAGTTGTAACATCTGCAATCGTTGTTCGGCGGTGGCACCGGTGACCGGTTTGAAGGGGGATTGTCTGGCAGGAATGATATGTAACCGGTCCAGATTGAGACGGGTAGTCAGCGCCTCGATAACACGCATATGGCCAAGATGTACAGGATCAAAAGTGCCGCCAAATACTCCCAGCAGTGGTGCTCCGGTTATCATTTATTGACGTATGGTGCCGTCACCAAAAACCACATATTTTTGCGAGGTTAGCCCTTCCAGACCGACCGGACCACGGGCGTGCAGTTTGTTGGTGCTGATCCCGATTTCAGCACCCAGTCCGTATTCAAAACCATCAGCAAAGCGGGTCGAAGCATTGACCATGACGGAGCTGGAATCGACTTCGGTGATAAAACGACGGGCGTTCGTGAAGTCACGAGTGACGATGGCATCGGTGTGGGCCGAGCCGTAATGATTGATGTGTTCGATGGCCTCGGACAAATCCCGCACCACCCGGATTGCCAGCACCGGGGCCAGATATTCGGCATACCAGTCCTCTTCGGTGGCGGGCGTTATTTCTGGCAGACGTTCAAGGCTCTGGGGGCAGCCGCGCAGTTCCACACCGGCGGTCTGCAGTCGTGCTGCAAGCGCTGGCAGTAGTTCATCGGCACGGCTTTGTGCCAGCAGCAGGGTTTCGAGGGCGTTGCAGACCCCATAGCGCTGGGTTTTGGCGTTAAGGACAATATTCAATGCCTGATCGGTGTCGGCATCCTCATCGATATAGACGTGACAAACCCCATCCAGATGTTTGATCACCGGAATTTTCGACTCTTTGCTGATACGCCGGATCAGACCCTTGCCGCCGCGTGGAATAACCACATCAATGTATTCAGGCATTTGCAACAGGGCACCAATCGCGGCCCGGTCGGTGGTTTCGAGAATTTGTACACAATGCCCGGGTAAACCGGCTTCGGCCAAGCCCTGCTGAATACAGCGGGCAATCGCCTGATTTGAATGAAACGCTTCCGAGCCACCTCGCAACAGGATGGCATTGGCCGATTTCAGACACAAACCGGCTGCATCTGCTGTGACATTGGGCCGGGATTCATAAATCATCATGACCACACCCAGGGGTACCCGCATCTTGCCCACCTGGATACCGGAAGGACGATATTGCAGGCCGGTGATCTGACCCACCGGGTCCTGGAGGGTGGCAATCTTACGCAAGCCATTGACCATGGCTTCGATGCCATGTTCATTCAAAGTCAGGCGATCCAGCATGGCGGCGGACAGACCCTGGTCGCGGCCGGCTTTGAGATCCAGACGATTGGCCTCTTCGATTTCCTCCAGCTGGACAATCAGGGCTTCAGCAGTGGCCAGCAATGCGGTATTTCGAACCTCGGTGCTGCTACCCGCCAGTTTTCGGGATGCCGCCCGGGCCTGTTGTCCCAGGTCCTGGCAATAGCTATCAATATCGGTGATTGGTTCGGTTGTTTTCAACATCATGCTGGTTTTCCTGATTCATCGAATAACCACAAAGTAACAGAGTAGCATATTCCAGTTCATCCCAGATAGTGCCGCGTGACGGCGTATCGGCATCGGTGGGCCAACGGCCCTTCAGGACCCGGTCCAGCCGCGCCAGTTGCTGCAACAGACAGCGTAGCTGTGTTTGCTGCAGACGTTGCAGGGCCTGGCCGACCTGTTGTTTGCGGGTACTCCAGACACGCTGTTGTTGCAGGACCGCAGCTACGGCCTGGCCCTGGTCCAGCTGTTGACGCATCGCCAGCAGGGTACGAACCTCACGGGCCAGTGACCATTGAATCAGAATCGGTTCCGCCCCTTCACGTTGCAGACCTTGCAACAACCGCCGGCAACGCACAATATTGCCGTCGAGCGCGGTATCGATGAGTGAATAGATCGAAAAGCGTGCATCCGCATCCACCAGTTCTTCGACCTGCTCCAGGGTCAGTTGACTGCCTTGATGCTGCAGCGCCAGCCGATCGATTTGTTGCGCCAGGGCCAGCAGATTGCCTTCAAAACTATAGGCCAGAAAGTCGGCAACATTGGCGGCTACAGTCATATTTCGTTGCCGGAGTCGTTGCACGATCCAGCCGGGTAATTTCGCGGCGGCGATCTCCCGGTGTTCCACTAGCACGCCACAGCGGTCGATAGCTTTGATCCAGGCGGCATTGAGATCACGAAATTCCAGCGCGGCAGCGACAATGACCAGCACGGTTTCCGGGGGCGGATTTTTGATGTAGTCACGGATGGCTTTGCCACCGGCGACACCGGGCTTGCCGGTGGGTAGTCGCAATTCCAGCAACCGTCGACTCGAGAACAGCGACAGACTCTGGCTTTCGAGCAGGAAATCAGGCCAGTTAAAACTGCTGTCGACGGTAAGACTCAGACGTTCTCCATAGGCCTGCGCAGTAGCAGCCTGACGCAGACTATTGATGGATTCCTCGATCAATAACAGCTCGGGGCCGTGTAACAGATAAACCGGTGCCAGTTCCTGGCCAATCCGGGCGGCCAGGGCAGTGGCAGGAATCTTCACGACAGGTCTACCGCTGACCAGCCAACCGGGTGCTGATTAATGAACAGATGCCAGACGACGAGCGATACGGGAGGCCATTTCCTTGCGCATTGTGGTTTTCAGGAAAAGGACTTCATTCTCGGACTGCAGGACATTGGTACTGCTGTAGTCGTAATCCCGGGTCATCGAGAGCCGTGATGCTGGCAGCATCACCTTGCCATCGACGGCATTGGCCAGTTCCATGGTCGCCTGGTAGTCGAGATAATAGCCGGTGGCCTTGCCACGGGTATCGACCGAGCGTACCCGCTGGCTGAAACTGTTTTCCGAGATTTTCAGAATGGCCCGAGCACTCTTGGCGGTATTTTGTAATGTGGCCCCACTGAAATCAAGGATATTTCCCAGAGCTTTTCGCAGTTCAGCTTCGCCACCGTCAAGATACAAGGCGCTGACACGTGGCGAAAGATTTACACTGCCACGCAGGTGAAAGCCACAGCCACCGAGCAGCAAAGCCAGGACCAACGGGAACCACAGATATTTTTTTGTCATGACTTTTGTCTCCTGCAATCAGACTACGATATTGACCAAACGACCGGCTACCACAATCACACGGCGGATGGTTTGATCAGCGATGTATTTTTGGACCGAAGATTCGGCCATGGCGGCGGCTTTTATCAGGTTATCATCGGCCGATATAGGTACCGTGATTTTGCCCCGCAGCTTGCCATTAACCTGAACCACCAGTTGCAACTCTTCACTGACCAGTGCTGCCTGATCGAGCTCCGGCCAGCCAGCGTCAATAATGGCGGTTTCTGCACCAATACGCAACCACAGTTCATGACAGATGTGGGGTGTAATCGGTGCCAGTACACGTAACAGGATAGAAATGGCCTCGTTCAGGGCGGTCATTTCCTCAGCACCGGCATCTCTGAGGATGGGTTCGAGTTGATTGACCAGGGTCATGGCAGCGGCAACTACGGTATTGAAATGCAGACGTTCGTAGTCCCGACTGACACGCTCCAGCATCCGGTGGGCATGACCCAGGATATCCTGACTGCGGCCCTGATCCCTGGATGATGAGCCGATACTGTCCTGTTGTTGCCAGTTCAGAACCAGTTGCCAAAACCGTCGCAAGAAGCGGTTGGAGCCGGCTACTGCATGTTCATTCCATTCCAGCGACTGCTCGGGTGGTGAGGCGAACATCACAAACAGTCGTACGGTGTCAGCACCGAATCGTTCAATCATCGACTGCGGATCCACCACATTGCCCTTGGACTTGGACATTTTCGTGCCACCCATCAAGACCATGCCCTGGGTCAGCAGACGGCTGAAGGGCTCGACACTGTCGACCAAACCCACTTTGTGCAACAATTTGTGGAAAAAACGAGCATAAAGCAGATGCAGCACGGCGTGTTCGATACCACCGATATACTGATCAACCGGCAGCCAGTAGTTAGCCCGTTCATCGAGCATGGCCTGGTCATTATCGCGACAGGTAAAACGGGCGAAATACCAGGAAGATTCGAAGAAGGTATCGAAGGTGTCTGTTTCACGTTGCGCCGGGCCGCCACATTCTGGGCAGTTTACGGTGTGGAAGCCGGGATCGGCCTTGATTGGAGATTTGGCACCGGTAAATTCGACATTTTCAGGCAAAACTACAGGCAGGTCCTGTTCCGGTACCGGCACACTACCGCATTTGTCGCAATAGATGATGGGTATCGGGCAACCCCAGTAGCGTTGTCTGGATACACCCCAGTCACGCAAGCGGTAATTGACCTGGACTTCGCCTTGCTGCTGGCTTTGCAGTTGCTCGGCGATCGCGGTGAAGGCCTGTTTTGAGGTCAGGCCATCAAAACGGTCGGAGTTGACCAGCACGCCATAGTCAAGATAGGCACCCTGGGAAATATCCACGCTGTTGCCATCTGCCGGACGAATGACCTGAAGGACCTCGAGGCCGTATTTACGGGCAAAGGCCCAGTCCCTTTCATCGTGGCCGGGCACTGCCATGACTGCACCGGTGCCATAACTCATGAGCACAAAGTTGGCTACCCAGATCGGAATTCTTTTCCCGGTCAGGGGATGGATAACATCCAGACCCAGGGCCATGCCCTTCTTCTCCATGGTCTCCAGCGTCGCCTCGGCGACATCGGTTTGCCGGCATTCCTCGATAAAATTGGCAATTTCAGGATACTCGGCTGCGGCCTGACGGGCCAAAGGGTGTTCAGCGGCAACCGCCATATACGTCACACCCATGATGGTGTCGGGACGGGTGGTGAAAATCGGCATCTCAAGGTCACTGTCTGCGACCCTGAATATTGCCTGCACCCCCTCTGAGCGACCGATCCAGTTGCGTTGCATGGTTTTTACTGCATCCGGCCATTCAGGCAGGTGATCCAGTTCAATCAGCAGGTCATCGGCAAAATCGGTGATCTTCAAAAACCACTGCGGAATTTCCCGCCGTTCCACGAGCGCTCCGGAACGCCAGCCATGACCATCAATAACCTGCTCATTGGCCAGAACGGTCTGGTCTACCGGATCCCAGTTGACTTCGGCATTTTTTCGATACACCAGACCTTGTCGGTAAAGCTGCAGGAAGAACCATTGTTCCCAGCGATAATATTCCGGTCGACAGGTCGCCAGTTCCCGGCTCCAGTCGTAGGCATAACCGAGTTGTTGTAACTGGCCGCGCATATCATCAATATTCTGGTAGGTCCATTGGGCCGGTGGCACCTGATGCTGGATAGCTGCATTTTCGGCTGGCAGTCCAAAGGCATCCCAACCCATGGGTTGCAGCACATTGTGTCCCAGCATACGCTGGTAACGACTGACCACATCACCGATGGTGTAATTGCGCACATGCCCCATATGCAACTTGCCGGATGGATAGGGAAACATCGACAGGCAGTAATACTTCTCTCGGTCGGGATCTTCTGTGGCCCGGAAGCTGTCATTCTCTGTCCAGTATTGCCGGGCGCGTTGTTCGATTTCGTCTGCTTGGTATGGCTCTGTCATAGTGCGCGTATTGTAGCCGTAACTTCGCCCAGCCTGAAGGGGTGAAACAGGATTCGGCAATTACAGATAAAATTCGATATACTCGTGATACAAGTACAGAAGCACCCGCTCGCCAAGGATTCGCTGATAGTTTTCTCGCTCGATGGCCAAATATGGCCATAATCTCGCGAAATCAACCAACAAAACCTTGTTATAGAATTTCTGGGAATTTCTGGGAATTTCTGG
>CAZTLH010000016.1:0-3773 GCA_964614335.1 uncultured Gammaproteobacteria bacterium | reverse complement strand
AATCAACCAACAAAACCTTGTTATAGAATTTCTGGGAATTTCTGGGAATTTCTGGCGGGTGTTCCTGATACATGTAATTGTTTCCCGGAATGGAGTAGTTTGCTGATGATGATATGGCTGAAAATTGCCTGTGAACGACAGGTTGTGGTGCGCTCATTGAATTATGCGTTCATTGTGGGTCCAATCCTGATCGCCATCAATGAAGGGGATCAGATCCTGGCCGGCAATATCACAACCACCGTAGTAGCAAAAATGCTCATGACAGTATGTGTGCCCTACCTGGTATCAACATTTTCCAGCGTCGGCGCCATACGCAGTGTTCGCCGTGAGTAAAAAAAGGGGTCAGAGCCCTTTTCTCACTCTCGTTATTTACCAGGCATCCCCGCCTCATTGTCTATCAGTCATTCGGTTTCGATATTTATTATATATGCATATCATCTAGTTAACGAACAAAAAAAGGGCTCTGACCCCTTTTTCACTTTTTCAGGAGAATGAAGTTGAAGAGCTATATCCGTTATTTCATTTTTGTCATCGGCTTGGTCGTTTCGGCTGCGGCGTCTGCTGACTGCAGGGATCTGGATGTGCAGGATGTCTGGTCGCGTGCTACCCCACCGGTGGTCAGGGTCGGTGTCGTTTATTTCAATTTGACCAATGCAGGAGGCTGTCCGAGAACAGAGAGCCTCCTAGCGGTCAGACCATTACCCTGACCGGTGGTAAAACTACGGTTGCGACGGCAGTCGAGTTGCACAAACATGTGATGAAAAATGGCATGATGGGTATGCGTCATTTGCCGGCAATCAAACTCGCCAACGGTCAAAAACTGGAGTTTCGGCCGAGCAAATATCATGTCATGCTGGTCGGTTTGAAGCGTCCTTTAAAAGCAGGTCAATTTTTTGACCTGACCTTGCAATGTGCCGATGGCAGTCAGCGTGAGCTGCAGGTGCCGGTACGTGATCTGGCACTGTAGTCCATAATGACTACGAATATCGAGAGAAAACCATGGAATTAAACCGAAATACGCTACTGATTTTTATCGCCGCCATGGCGTTGCTGGTTGTCCTGGCCTGGAAAGTGGGCAGCAGCCTGATGCCGGGCCAGCCACCGGTCCAAATTAACGGAACTATATTTGCCGAACCGAGAAACCTCGAGCCCTTCGCGCTCACACAGACAGAGGAGAAAACCTTTTCCAATAAAGATCTGCATGGCCACTGGTCATTCCTCTATTTCGGTTACACCCACTGTCCGGATGCCTGTCCGACCACCATGTTGCAGTTCAAACAGCTGCAGGAAAAGTTACGAACGACCGCAGCGAATATAAAAGTGTCCTTTGTGATGGTGACGGTGGATCCCGAGCGGGATACACCACAGATCATGCAACAGTATGTCAACCACTTCAGCTCCTCGTTTCTGGGTCTCGGTGGCGAGCCGGGCCAGATCAAGGCATTTGCCAAACAATTATTTATGGGCTACCAGCGTGGTGAAGACAATACTGCCATTGGCTATACCATGTATCACTCTGATTCCATTGCGATCATCAACCCCGAAGGACAATTTGCCGCCGTATTATCTAGCCCCCATCGGGTCAAGAATATGGCCCAGGATTTCCTGAAAGTCACAAGTAGATAAAAAGGACAAAAGGGCTCTGACCCCTTTTTTAGACATGCACGGTGGTTTGTACCCGGCGGATATTTCCTACGCCGCCGTCGAGGACTACGGTGTCGGTGGTTTTATGACGGCCATAGGCATCGATACCGACTTTTACATGGCGCACGTAGGCACCGCTGGTGAGACCGGTGGCGATGAATAAAACATCATCACTGGTAACCAGTTCATCACGGCTCAGAATGCGCCGGGTATCGATACCTTCCTGGCGGCAAAGCTCAATTTCAAAGTCCTTCTGTGGCGCCATGCGGCCAAACATTTCTGCACCCATGGCACGGGCAGCACAGGCGGTGACGATCCCTTCCGGGGTACCACCAATACCGAACAGTGCGTCCGAGCCCATATTGAGGACGGCCTGAATAGCCCCGTTGACATCACCATCGGTGGCGAGACGCACCTTGGCGCCGGCAGCATAGACATCGGCGATGAGTTGTTTGTGTCGTGGCTTGTCGAGTATGAAGACCTTGATCTCGCGCAAATCTTTACCCAGAGCCGAGGCCAGTTGCTTGAGACGCTCGGCCACCGGAGCTTCAGGGTCAATCTTGCCACGGGCGACTTTGGGATAGACCTGTTTATCCATATAAAAACAGGAACCGGGCTGGAACATGGTACCGGCCGGTGCGGCCGCCAGTGTGCAGATGGAACCGGGCATATCCTTGGCGAACAGATTTGTGCCTTCGATGGGGTCGACCGCGATGTCGACACCAATGCCTTCACCGGTACCGACTTGTTCACCATCATAAAGGGCCGGCGCTTCATCCTTGGCGCCTTCACCGATAACGATGACGCCGCGCATTTTGACCTGGTTAATACGTGAGCGCATGGCATCAACCGCCAGCCCATCCCCTTCATCCTTGTTGCCGGAGCCGATATAGGGCGCACAGGCCCGTGCCGCAGCTTCGCAGACTTCCACCAGATCAATTTTCAGATTACTGACACTGCCCATGGTTTTCTCCTTTCGATGACATTACTGTGTAATCGGATCGCGTTGTATAGACAGACAGGTTTATGCCGGGTCGATCCCTGCCAGCTTATGAATTCCGTTGAATAGTGTACCGGAAATTTCGATGCCATGCAGCCGGGGCTGTTCCCGGCTTCGATAACGGCGATCCGCCGGCAGCCGGGTACCCGGTTGTTCGAGCAGACGTGCAAACAAGGCTTCGGCATGTGCTTCCCAGCGCTCAGGGTCGCCAAAACGGCTGGGGTCAATCGCGAGCAGCAGCTCACCGCCGCGTGGCGGGCCGCCATCCCCATTGTCGGCTTCGGCGGCTTCAAAGCTGCTGCGTTCTCCGATCAGCGGGCCGACCAGTAATTCGATCATCAAAGCCAGTGCAGCCCCCTTGTGGCCGCCGAAAGCCAGTTGTGCACCTTTCAAAATGGCAGAAGGGTCTGTGCTGGGCTGGCCTGCCGGATCCAGGCCGAAGGCCATGGGGTTGGTGCCGTAAAAGGGTTTGCTGCCACCGGCCGGTGCAACACAGGGCATATAGGCCGTGAAGGCAAAGGCACAGAGTCCCAGTTCGGCCAATGCGGAAACCTCCATCCACAATACGGCAAAGTGATGGGTATGAATAATCGAGAGGGCCGCAATGCCTTGGCTTTTGGCACAATCGAGCAGTGGCTCACGTGACCGTTGCAGCGCCAGCGGGGCATAGCCATTGTCACCATTCATACGTAAAACGGCCGGTGCCAGTGATTCGAGTTCGGGGTTTACCTGGCCATTGACCTTGCCGCTGTTCAGGGATGCAATATAGCCGGGTAGCCGGAACAGCCCGTGGGAGTGACAGCAGTCCCGTTCAGCGGCGGTAATGGTATCGGCTACGGCGGCAGCATTGGCTTTGTCACAGCCACAGGCCCGCAGCGCGCGACCAGTCAGTTGATGGACTTCATCAAAGTTGAGATGAACAGCTTTTGAATGGCTCATGCTATTCCTTTCATATTAGATTGGGGTTGTTGCCAGCTCGCAGAACTGCGAACGCCTACACCAATGGAGTGCTGAATCTGACTCCCGTTTTCATCATAATATTTTCCTCATAATGGCCATTCTTGTCGTATCGTGTCAGCAATTCTCATTGTGACAATATCACCTATTCATCCGACAATATCTGGTGAGT
>CAZTLH010000015.1:0-15039 GCA_964614335.1 uncultured Gammaproteobacteria bacterium | reverse complement strand
AGCGTGCGTCGACATCAACTGGGTACGGCCCGCTTTGTTTCGCCTGCGTTGTGCCGGCTTTGTCAAACGTCCCCGTTCTCGCTCCACACGCAGTATTTCCGCCTGTTTGTCGATAACCGATCCCATCGGAATGAAGAGCTTCATCTCGCCCGCTTTCGACAACGCGCTCGGCGGTGGAATCTGGTCTGTTTCCAGCATCTGTTGGGATTCGGCGCAGGCCAGTATTGTAATTCTGCTTTGATTTTGTTGCAGACGCTGCTTGTCCAGCGGGTCACTGGATTGGAACAACAGTGGCAGGGGTTTGCGAGGTGCAATATTCATTTCACCGCGAATATTTCTGACCCCGGTGATCAGTTGCTGTAACCACTGCATTTCAGCCTGTGCCTCGGAATTGATTCGCCCTGGATCCGCGACCGGGTAGGGTGCCAGCATGATGGTTTCCCCTTTGCGACCGGCCAATGGGGCGACTTTCTGCCAGATTTCTTCGGTAATAAAGGGCATGACCGGATGCATTATTCGCAACAAGGATTCTAAAACCCGGATCAGTGTCAGCCGGGTGCCTGCTTTGGCAGCCTTGCTTTGATTGCCCTGACTGAGTGTTACTTTCGCCAATTCCAGATACCAGCTACAGTATTCGTCCCAGACAAAATGATAGACGGTCTCGGCCATGGCATCAAAACGGTATTCATCCAGTGCCCGGGTGCTTAGTTGTTCCACTTCCTGCAAGCGACTGATGATCCATTGTTCGGGTGTGCCGAGTTGCAGTGTACCCTCCTGTTCCATGGTCAGTGCCAGGGCACTATCTTTGGAGTTGACATTCATCAGTACGAATCGGGAAGCATTCCAGAGTTTGTTACAAAAATTTCGATAACCGGTGATTCGACCCATATCAAAGTTGATGTCACGTCCCCGGGAAGCCAGGGCAGCGAAGGTGAAACGCAGGGCATCGGTACCAAATGCCGGTATGCCATCCGGGAATTCTCGCCGCGTGGCCCGCTCGATTTGATCCGCCATATGCGTCTGCATCAGGTTTATGGTCCGTTTGCTGACCAAGGTTTCCAAGTCCACACCATCGATTAGATCGATAGGGTCGAGAATATTGCCCTTGGATTTTGACATTTTATGGCCATGAGCGTCTCGTACCAGACCGTGGATATAAACTTCATGAAAGGGTATGGTGTCAGTGAATTGCAGACCCATCATCACCATTCTTGCGACCCAAAAGAAAATAATATCAAAACCGGTAATCAGGACGCTGGTGGGGTAAAAGGTTTTATAGGCATCCGTTTTCTCCGGCCAGCCCAGGGTTGAGAATGGCCATAGGGCCGAGGAAAACCAGGTGTCAAGTACATCTTCATCCTGGCGCAGGGATCGTTCATCGAGCGCATTCTTTTCACGGACTTCCTGCTCACTGCGTCCTACATAAACATTACCATCGTCATCATACCAGGCAGGAATGCGGTGGCCCCACCAGATTTGCCGTGAAATACACCAGTCCTGGATATTGTTCATCCATTCATAATAGGTGCGACTCCAGTTTTCGGGAACAAAAGCGATTCGTCCGTCTTCAACGGCAGCGGTAGCCGCCGCTGCCAGGGGGCCAGCTTTGACATACCACTGATCGGTTAGATAGGGTTCGATTACGGTGCCTGAACGATCACCGCGTGGGATTACCATCTGGTGGTCTTCTGTTTTTTCCAGCAGCCCCTGGGTCTGCAAATCGGCGATGACCTGTTTGCGCGCCACATAGCGATCCAGGCCATCATACGGACTGCCCGGGAGCAGCATGGTGGCATCGGGATTCAGGATATTGATGATTTCAAGTTGATGTCGTTTGCCAACTTCGTAGTCATTAAAGTCATGACCGGGTGTGATTTTTACACAGCCGGTTCCAAACTCCGGATCAGCATGCTCGTCTGCAATGATCGGTATGGTGCGGTTGGTTAATGGCAGTCGTAGCTGTTTTCCGAGCAGGTGCTGATAGCGCTCATCTTGTGGGTGGACGACCACTGCACTGTCACCAAACATGGTTTCCGGTCGGGTAGTAGCCACCACGAGATAGCCACTGCCATCCACCAGGGGGTAACGCAGGTGCCAAAGATATCCCTGTTCTTCCTCGGAGATGACTTCCAGATCGGAGACTGCCGTCAAGAGTACGGGATCCCAGTTGACCAGACGTTTGCCACGATAAATTAAGCCTTGTTCATGGAGTTTGACAAAAACTTCCTGAACGGCGGCGGACAAGCCGTCATCCATGGTAAATCGTTCACGCTGCCAGTCAACGGAACAACCCATTCGTCGTAGTTGCTGGTGATGGCACCACCTGATTCCGCCTTCCACTCCCACACTTTTTCAATAAAGCGTTCACGCCCCAGATCGTGACGGTTTTCCCCCTGGGCTTCGAGTTTGCGTTCCACCAGCATCTGGGTGGCGATGCCTGCATGGTCGGTACCTGGTTGCCATAAGGTGTTGTCTCCCAACATCCGGTGATAGCGAATCAGGGTATCCATCAGAGTGTCCTGAAATGCATGCCCCATATGCAGACGTCCGGTCACATTAGGTGGTGGAATCATGATGCAGTAGGGTTTGCCCTGGCCCCGGGGTTGAAACCAGCCGTTCTTTTCCCAATGGGTGTAAAGGCTGGCTTCAATGGATTGTGGATCGTAAGACGTGCTCAAGGCGTTATTTTCAGGCATGGCTATCAATACATGGTTGAGGTAAATTGGTCAAAAGAAAGTGCAAAATTATACGCTATTGAGGATCGCAGGGCTGTAGTGGGACTACAGGTTTCTACGTCGTACTGGACCCCTGGTCACGCAGTTGATCGACCAGTGCATCCAGTATTTCTTTGCGACGACGTATCAGATAAATGCCCAACTTCTCTTCTATGATCCCGAGCAGAATTTCAGCCTGGGCATACAATGTTTTTTCCTGTATGTCGATAACATCATCCTGATGTTCGACCAGTGCGGTAAATTGTATGGCGGCAGGTTTATTGATTTCCGTTGTGGATAACGGTGTTGTCTTTGTTGCTGGTTCATCCGTCAGAGTGCTACGGCTGTTTTTGTCCGGAATTGGGGCATCATCCTGAATCAAGCGCTGTTTTCCGGCTTGAACAATATTATTTAGAACTGGAATTCTATCATCAGTGGACATAAATAATTAGCGCTTCGCGCAAGGATGGGTGGTGGGTGTGCTCAGATTATAATTGAATGGGATGATTCAGTATGGGAATATTATGTTCCTGATACCAGCGATAGCGAATACGCCCCGATTGTTGGTCATGGGTGTTGCCCTTACAAACAAAGTCGGCAAGACGTCCGAAGTTATGGATTACAGACTCAGCCGGCAATTCAGGTGTCAGTACTAACAGAATATCATCAGTATTCGTGGCAGCAGGCTGTTGTCCGATTAATACCGGCACAGAGGAATCTGCCCCAGAGGAATCTACACGGCTCGAATCATGAATATGATGGGGTATGAAGCTGTCCTGACGAAAAGTCCAAAGCAAATTGTCGAGTTCCTGCTGTTGCGATGGTTCACAATGTAAATAACTATGCTGGCCCATTCGATAAATCTTGTTCGCCAGACGACAAATGAAGTGTAGTTTGTGGTTTGTCTGTGCAGTTTCCAGTATATAAAAATCGACACGTTCGATCATTTTTTTTAGCTGGGTGTCTTGGTGTTAGAGAGCTGTTCAGATTTATTGATTAAATAACGGCATAACAGGGCCACCGGACGACCGGTAGCACCTTTCTTGTTGCCGGATAGCCAGGCCGTGCCGGCAATATCCAGATGTGCCCAATGCAGATCTTCGGTAAATGAGGATAAAAAACGAGCTGCCGTAATAGCCCCGCCTTCACGTCCACCAACATTTGCCAAATCAGCAAAATTACTTTTTAATTGCTCCTGATAATCATCCCAGAGCGGCATTCTCCAGACCCGGTCATGAACCTGATCGCCGGCAGACAGCAGTTCCTTTGCCAGCTCATCATCTTCACTGAACAGACCGCTGGCATGACCTCCAAGCGCAATAACACAGGCCCCGGTCAAGGTGGCGATATCGATGACGACTGCTGGATCGAATTTTCTGGAATAAGTCAGAGCGTCACAGAGAATCAATCGTCCTTCTGCATCGGTGTTGAGTACTTCAATGGTTTTTCCAGACATACTGGTGATGACATCACCAGGTTTGTAGGCATCGCCATCCGGCAAATTTTCCGAGGTTGGTATGATGCCGATACAATTAATGGGTAAAGACAGTTCGGCGATGGTCTGCATGGTGCCGAGCACAGATGCCGCACCACACATGTCATACTTCATTTCATCCATTTTTGCGCCTGGCTTTAACGATATTCCGCCGGCATCGAATGTCAACCCTTTGCCAACCAGCACGACTGGTTGTTGCTGGGCCGGATTCCCCTGGTACTCCATAATGATCAGATGTGGCTTTTGCCGGCTGCCACGCGAAACTGCCAGCAATGCGCCCATGCCTGCTTTTTTCAGGTCGCCATGATCGAGAATTTGGGTTTTAATTGGTAGTTTTTTCTGCAGTTGTCTGGCTTGTTTGGCGAGATAGGCTGGTGTGCAGAGGTTACCGGGCAGATCACTGATTTTACGGCAAAATTCAACCCCTTCGGCAATAACGCTGGCCTCGCGAACCACTTTTTCGCATTCGGAGATATCGTCATCATCCGCGACCAATAGTTGAATTTCCTCCAGTCTGAATGGATCTTTTTTTTCATCAGAGACCGTCTGTGTGTATTGATAGCAGCCGGAAGCACTGATCAGGACCAGTTGGCGCAACTTCCATTTCGGTGATTTTCCGCTGACCGTCATTCCGGCTACACTGATCGAAAGCTGACTGATCTGGAGGGCCTGAGCACAGGTAGTGATCAAACCGGCAAGCTTCTGGAAATCACGTACCCGCATGGTTTCAGCTTTACCGAGACCGACCAGCAGGATGCGTTCTATCGATGCAGCCGGACAGTCATAGATTAACAGACTGCTCCCGACTTTCCATTTGACACCAGATTGTTTGATTGCCCGTTTTATACTGCCACCTGTCATGTCATCCAGTGCCAGAGAGGACGGGGGTAATTCACCATCGAGGTAGACTCCTGTGACCAGACAAGTTGACTTTATCTTGGCCAGATCAAATAGTTGGGAAGAATATTTCATAATTACCTTGAATTGTCTTGCTTGAAGAACAGGGTGAATAGTCAGTGGATCCCGCTAACGCAGGGTTAGCCGACTGTTTTTTTTGTGCTCGATGGACATAAATGCCCAACTGGCTCTAAAAAAGACGACGAACCCAGTGTCTCATGTTCCTGGCGGGAGCTCCTGGTGAATTGCCAAATCAGTACGCATTTCTGCTACACGGTGATAGTATCTGTCATTTGCTTGCAGATGCCAAGAAGATGCGGAAATTGTTTAAGACAAAAAATCGAAAGGTCTTGAGTAGCTCCATTATCAGTGGCGCACTGATCCGCGAAATATTATTTACCAGTGGTGGAGTGTCACTGATTATATTGTCAATATTTCTGGTTGTCCGTCTGGTTTCATTTCTGCAACTGGCCGCTTCCGGGGATATTCCCGTTAATGCGGTATTGTTGTTGCTGGGATTGAAGCTGGTCACCAATCTGGATGCAATTTTGCCAATGATGATTTATGTGTCCATGTTGATGGTATTGGCACGATGGAATCGAGACAATGAGATGGTGGTCTTGAGTGCCTGTGGTTTTGGGCCGCGGCAATTATTGCGGCCGATGTCAGCAGTCGCGTTGATTTCTGTGCTTTTGATTGGACTTTTTTCGACCTATTTGTCGCCTCTATCGATACGGGTTTCTGCTCAAATTCTGCAGGAGTATCGGTCGCGTAGTGAGGTTTCGGGTATTGTTCCCGGTGTCTTTACCGAAACCAGGAATGGTCTGGGGGTCTATTATGTAGAGTCCTTCGACAAGGAACATGATCGTTATCTCAATGTATTTATTTATGATGCCAAACCGGATCGGGACGGGGTGGTTGTCGCCCAGTATGCACACAAGGAGTTTGACCCGGTTAGTGAAGATTTCTTTTTGGTCCTGGATAATGGTACACGTTATGAAGGCAGACCCGGAGATGTTCGTTATCGGGTTATATCATTCGAACGTTATTCATATCGCCTTCCTCACCAACAGTCGAGACGCGTGGTGGTGCCGATCAAGGGCATGCCAACATGGCAGGTATTTACCTCTGAAAAACCTCGTCTTGTGCTGGAATGGCACTGGCGTGTATCCAAGCCATTCAGTTTATTGGTCCTGGTTTTGTTTGCCCTGACGTTCAGCTTCGTGGATGGACGCAAGAGTCGGATGCCCAGTCTATTCCTGGCCATTGGGATGTACTTTATTTATGCCAATGCTATAGGCTTTGTCACGGCAAGCATTAAGTCTGGTGCGCACCTGCCGGCCTATCTGTTGTGGTTGGTACATGGTGTATTTTTACTGTTGGCGATTTTCATGTTTTATCGTCGGGCGCATAATCGGTCTTTATTGCCGCGCCTGTGGTTCACTAGGCATCGAACTATCTTGCAGCCATCATGAAAATTCTCAATCTTTATATTGGTCGAATCCTGCTGCATTACACCATGGTGGTGTTCAGCGTGCTACTGGGTTTGTTTATGCTGGTCAATTTCATTGATCAGTTGCAACAGATTGGTACCAATAATTACCATATCAAACAAGTTTTGTTATATGTACTGTTAAGTGCGCCAAGAAGCATTTATGAGATCTTTCCACTGGTGGGCTTGTTGGGGACGATTCTCGGACTTTCAGCCATGGCTGCTGATTCGGAGCTGGTGGTAATGAGAGCCAGTGGTGTGTCCTTGTTGCAGATGGCTACAGCGATCATGAAAGTAGGGAGTCTGTATGTGTTGGCAGGAGTCCTGGTAGGCGAATTTGTGACACCGTATTCCGAATCAACGGCCCAACGGGTTCGCTCCGAGGCGTTGCACAGTCAAGTCAAGCAACAGACAGATTTTGGCTTGTGGCTTCGCGATAATCGCAGTTTTGTCAATATTGGCGAAGTTCTGCCCGATCTTACGGTTTTGCGGGTGAAGGTGTTTGAATTCGATGAAGGTAAACATCTGCGCTCTCTGGTTGCAGCCAAACGGGGTGTATTTGCCGAAGGCAAGTGGACGATTGAGAATGTTCGACAGACCCTGTTATCTGATCAGCGCGTGACCTCACAACAGGCTGCTTCCGCGCATTGGATTACCGATGTAACACCAGGCATTCTATCAGTATTCTTGATTCACCCTGATCAATTATCTGCTATTCAGTTATGGCGTTATATTGTGCATTTGCGGGAGAATGCACAACAGACCAGTATCTACGAGTTATCATTTTGGGGTAAGGTCATTGAACCCTTTTCTACTGCTGTGATGGTGTTACTGGCAATACCCTTTGTCTTTGGTCAAGCTCGCAGCGGGTCCACTGGCCGCAATCTTTTTGTAGGTATCATGCTGGGCCTGACCTTTTATGTGTTCAGCAAGGGATTCGGCTATATGGTTCAAATCTATGGCGTGCCACCTTTACTGGCAGCGGCTTTGCCAACGCTGGTATTTAGTGTGTTTGCGCTCATTATGCTACGCAGGGTATCCTGATTTGGCAGACAGATGAGCCTGGTACCTGATCAGTGGTTATGCCTTGCCATCCCCTGTCGGTCCCAGATCTGAGTGCAGGAGCGTTTTTATCCGTATCTGAATTTTAGGTTTCGTCATCCATGCTCTTCCTCATCCTGGAATAATGGATCCTGCTCCTGATGATAGCAATGGTTGTTCCTGGAAGTTGGCATATTATCGAAGGTTTCTGTGTTCGTACATTGCATCGTAGCAATAAGGGCAAGCTTTAGGCTTCTGGACAGTTGCTTGATGACGTATTCCCGTTTTGCGGCTTCGGTTCTGCTGCTGGCCTGTTCATGATAAACCAGTTTCACCGGTTGCCGACTGCGGGTGTAACGGGCAGCAGAAGTGGTATGACTGTTGTGTTCCTCCACACGTCTTTTTAAATCGGTGGTTATTCCAGTATACAAACTGCTATCGGCGCAGCACAGGATATAAACCTGCCAACCGCCATTGTTTGAGATCGTCTGTTTGGTCATGTTTGTCGTACAGAAAACTGGTTGCTGTCAGTCCAATATGCGAGAATAGGCGCTTTCATTGGCTGGAGAATACACCATATGTTTGATCAGTTGAGTGACCGGTTGCGACTGACACTGAAAAAATTACGTGGTCAGGCACGTTTGACCGAAGACAATATTCAATCAGCCCTGCGTGAGGTGCGGGTTGCGTTGCTGGAAGCGGACGTGGCACTACCGGTAGTTAAATCCTTTATGGCCCAGGTCAGGGAAAGGGCGGTGGGCAAGGAAGTGATGGGGGCCTTGAACCCCGGTCAGGTCCTGGTTAAATACGTACACCAGGAGCTGGTCAGCTTGATGGGTGGTGAGAATGATGCCCTGGATCTGAGTACACGTCCTCCCGCCGTTGTGTTGATGGCAGGTCTGCAGGGTGCCGGTAAAACCACCACCACTGCAAAATTAGCCAAACGACTGACACAAAGAGAACATAAAAAGGTCATGGTGACCAGTGTTGACGTCTATCGACCAGCTGCCATTGAGCAGCTTCGCAGAATTGTGGCCGACCTGGATGTCGAGTGGTTTCCCAGTACAACGGATCAGCAACCGGTTGAAATTGCCAGAACAGCCAGGAAGCTGGCCGAGGAACGTTTGCTGGATGTATTGATCATCGACACTGCCGGCCGCACGCATATCGACGCCGATATGATGGCAGAAATACAGGCTGTCCATCAGGCGGTGGAACCGGTAGAAACATTATTTGTGGTTGATGCTATGACCGGTCAGGATTCGGTAAACAGTGCCCGGTCATTTGCCGAGGCTTTGCCATTGACCGGTGTAGTACTGACCAAGGTTGATGGTGATGCCCGTGGAGGTGCCGCGCTTTCCGTACGACAAGTCACCGGAAAACCGATCAAATTTTTGGGTTCAGGAGAGTCGGTTGACAGTCTGGAGCCATTTCACCCGGATCGGGTCGCTTCCCGTATATTGGGTATGGGTGATGTATTAAGTCTGGTCGAACAGGCGGAAGAAAATGTCGATCACGATAAAGCAAAAAAACTGGCAACCAAATTATCCAAAGGCAAAGGTTTTGATCTGGAGGATTTTCGGGAGCAATTACTGCAGATGCAGAATATGGGCGGTATTGCTGGTATGCTGGACAAGTTGCCCGGTGCAGCTAATCTTCCGAAACAGCTGTCTCAGCAAATGGGGGACAGTGAAACGACTAAAATGGTGGTCATGATCAATTCAATGACCCCACACGAGCGACGGTTTCCGGCGGTGATCCGAGGGTCACGAAAGCGTCGAATTACCAGTGGTTCTGGAACCCAAATTCAGGATTTAAATCGGTTATTAAAGCAGTTTGCGCAAATGCAGAAAATGATGAAACGGATGAAAAAGAAAGGGGGTATGGCAAGAATGATGCGTGGTATGCGTGGTCAAATGCCCGGCATGCCATTTTGATGCTAGAAGCCTTCGATACCCTGGACGCGTATGGATTCATCTTCCAGCATTACAGGGATGCCATCCTCGATACGATACACGGTTGTGCTGTTGTCGGTGATCAGGGCTTCCTTGAGTGGTCCGTCAATTGTCGTGCCATCAGCATACACCAGTTCGTTGTTTTCAATGAGACTGTTCAGTCGTTTCAGCTTGTCTTTACTCAGTGGGAGTACCGGGCGTTTGGTTACCGGGCAACAGAGGATTTCAAGTAATTTACGGTCGATTGGCATAGTGTTCTTGGCTCAGGAATGTTAGATTGATTATCGTTCATTGTACCTGTCCTAGTGGTGCAACTGAAGCACTAAAGTTGAGGAACATAAGTTCTTGGTCAGGCTCGCTGTTGCAGAGGGTGGCGGAAGCTTCTGGTCGGATTTGGCTCCGTGGGAACTGTCGGCAATGGCATTTATGATCACCGCAGCCGCCTGGACTGCACATTTATTGATGTTCTTATATTGATGTTCCCAGGTTTTCAAACTCGGAATAAAAGGGACCGCGATGTCTGCTGAATCCACACGGGCAGTTTTAACGGCGATTGTCGCCAATTTGATTATTACAGTGATGAAAGCAGGTGCAGCGGTACTCAGTCACTCCGCTTCGATGATGAATGAGGCAATCCACAGTCTGATGGATTCCGGCAATCAATGTCTGTTGTTGCTGGGATTGCATCAGGGTGGACGGGAAGCCGATGCAGATTACGCTTTTGGCCATGGGCAAAAAAAATATCTGTGGAATTTATGGAGCGCGATCGGCCTTTTTTCCATCGGTTGTGGTCTGGGACTTGCCAATGCCTGGCATGTTTATTTTCAATATGCAGCGGGTAGTGCCGAGACTGGTGCTTCGGTATTGCATGTGGCAGGTTTTAGCATCCCCGGTCTGTGGATATCGATGCTGGTATTATCGATTGCGGGTTTGCTTGAAGGATATTCACTGATAGTCGCCAGTCGTCAGGTCGGACAGCAATTAAAACAACATCCCGGGATGACGTTTCTGCATTTTCTTCGTAAAGCACCGGATCCGACCCTGGTCGCTGTGGTTCTCGAAGACAGCATTGCCGTAGTGGGTCTGTTGTTGGCTGCTACGGGTATTGGTTTGTCGACCTTGACCGGTAATGTACTCTGGGATATTGGTTTTTCGGCGATGATTGCTGGGATGCTCGGGTTTGCAGCTTTTTTTCTCGGGGCGGTAAATATGCGCTATCTGACGGATGTCCGTGACCATGAAGCAGAACAATTGTTTGCAGATATTGTCGCCGATCATCCCGAGGTCGAGCGATATCATGATTTGCGTTCGATTATTATTGATGACCAGCATACCTTGCTGGTGGCAGAAATTGAAATCAGTGAAGAAGCCATGTTGTCCAGACTGCAACAACGGATCGAGATGCATCGTTTACGCTTGCTCAAGGATTCAACCAAAAATGTGCAAGATCAGGAAAAATTGACCCAATACATTTCGATGAGAAGTATACTCGAGGCCACGCTGGAACGGACTGAAGAGGTCGTTGATGAGCTGGAAGCGACATTACGAAGACGATTGCCCAGAATCGGCCATCTAACCCTGGAAGTACAGGGTATTGCCGACAATCCATCTTCTCGGCAGGCTCCTAGGAGCCTGTCCGAGAACAGGAGCCGTAGCGAGGGGAAGCGGATTTGAGGTCATTTTTTCGATCATTTGAGGCGAATAGTTGTTCTATTTAACGAAAATGAGCGGAAAAATGGACCAAAGTCCGCTTTTCCACAGTAGGCTCTCTATTCTCGGACAGGCTCCTAGGGTGAAAACCAGGTTTTCTACGAGCAGTGGTGAAATCTGCTGACCTGCAGCGACTACCAGCAGGATAAATAACAGTACCCATATTACCTACTATTTATACAGGAGAGCATTTGTGAATCAAACGATTATTGGTGTGTTGGTAACAACTGTATTGGCCAGTCAGGCCGCACTGGCAGCAAACTTTACTACCCAGAAGGAGCGTCTCAGTTATGCAGCGGGCTATCAGATCGCAAAAAGCATGGCGTCCCGTGCCGATACCTTCGATACCCAGTCTTTCATTGCCGCAATAGAAGATGTGCTGGGCAAGAAAACGTTGCGGGTATCGGAAAAGGAAATGCAGGCTGCTATTGAAATTGATCGCAAGAAAAGAATTGCTGAAAAGACCAAACTATCCAGTGATATCAAGGCTAAAGGTGACCAGTATCGGGCCGATTTTGCTGCCGGAAAAGATGTAATAAAGACTGACAGTGGTGTGCTTTATCAAGTCTTGAAGACCGGTGCCGGTGATCCACCTTTGGCAACCGATACGGTCACAGTGCATTACCGCGGCACCTTGATTGATGGCACGGTTTTTGACAGTTCCTATAAACGCGGTCAACCGGCAACCTTTCCTTTGAATCGGGTCATCAAGGGTTGGCAAGAAGTGGTGCAGAAGATGCAGCCCGGGTCCAAAATCAAGGCCGTGATTCCGCCGGAACTTGCCTATGGTGATCGTGGCGCGGGTCAATTGATCGGACCCGGTTCGACCCTGGTTTTCGAGATTGAACTGCTTTCGATTAAAAAATAATACTGCTTTGTATAGCATAGATCGTCAGTTGACAGGATTTCTTGGCTTGCATGCCAGGAAATCTTTCGGTACTGTTGTGTTCCAGCAATGGACACTACCGAAATTAACAAGTGTAGACATTAAGGAGAGAGCAAATGATGGTATTCAAACTGAAACAATCAATATTGACGTTATCGACCGCCTTGGCGATTGGTGCGTTACCGTCCATGGCAGCCGCCCATACTGTCAAACTGGGCGCTGCCGTATCGCTGACCGGTAAATACAGTACTGCCGGTAATCACACCCGTAAAGGCTATGATCTGGCGGTCAAACGCATCAATGATGCCGGCGGAGTGGAAGTCGGTGGCAAGAAGCATCCACTGCAGGTGATTTATTATGATGATGAATCAACTTCTGCCCGTGGCGCACAGTTGGCTGAACGTCTGATCAAGCAGGACAAGGTCCAGTTCATGCTGGGCCCCTACAGTTCCGGCTTGACCAAAGCCATCGCACCGGTCACGGAGAAGTACAAGGTGCCGATGGTGGAAGCCAATGGAGCCTCCCGTTCGCTGTTTAACAAGGGCTATCGCTATCTGTTTGCCGTGTTGTCCACGTCTGAACAGTATCTGCAGGCAGCCGTGGCATTGGCGGCTGAGCAGGCCAAAAAGGAAGGCAAAAAACCTTCTTCCCTGAAACTGGCATTGGCGATCGAGAATGATCCCTTTTCCCAGGACATCCGGGCCGGTGTACTGAGCGATGCCAAACGCTACGGTATGAAGGTTGTGGTGGATGATAAATTACCCCGTCAACTCAGTGACATGACCTCGACCCTGACCAAGGTCAAGGCGTTGCGACCGGACATTTTTGTGGTCTCAGGGCACTCCAAAGGTGCCGCATTGGCGGCCAAACAAATGGCCCAGCAACGGGTTAATGTGCCGATCGTAGCCATGACGCATTGTGAGTCGGCCAAATTGACTGATGCCAAAAAATACGGCAGCAAAGCTGAAGGGTTTTTGTGTGCGGCACAATGGGCACCGACGATGACCTATAAAGACAGTACGTTTGGATCAGCTGCCGATTATGCCAAAGCCTTTGAAAAAGCTTATGGTTATGTCCCGCCCTATCAGGCCGCGGAATCCAGCGCCGCCATTCTGTTGTGGGCTGACGCCTTGCATCGTGCCGGCAGTTTTGATGTTGAGAAGGTTCGTTCTGCGCTGGCATCGTCCGATCTGCAGACGTTCTATGGCAATATCAAATTCAGCAAGGCGGGCAACAATATCGCCAAGCCGATGGTATTGCGGCAGATTCAGGGTGGCAAGTATGTTGTTGTTGCGCCCAGTAAATGGGCGACCGGAACGCTGGTCTATCCCAAGCCGGCAGCCAAGTAGTCTGTTTGTTCGTTTGTATACCAGCCCGGCACTCCGCCGGGCTGGATCATGTTAAAGCCACCGGCACTGAAATCTGATGGAAGGTCTGCAGATTCTATTTACCGCACCACAGTTTGCCCTGCAACTGATTGTCGATGGTTTGCTGGTCGGAGCGCTGTTTGCATTGATCGCTTACGGCATGGCACTGGTCTGGGGGGTGATGAATATCATCAATCTGGCTCAGGGAGAGTTCGTCATCCTGGGTGGCTATATCACCTTGCTGTTGTTCAACCAAGGTCTGAATCCGCTGTGGGGTGTCCCGTTGGCGGCGTTGTTTTTGTTTGTTGTGGGCTGGTTGCTGTATCGAATGATCATTTTCCGTATCATCGATCGTGACTTGTTCACCTCGTTGCTGGCAACCTTTGGCGTATCGATCTTGTTGCAACAACTGATGAATCAGATCTTTGGTGCCGATATCCAGAATGTTGATGCGGGTCTGGGTACCATCGTACTGTTGCAGGGTGACCTGCTGTTGGCCAAAATCAAATTGATCGGTTTTGTCCTTTCATTTCTTGTCGGTGGGTTTTTGGTGCTGTTTTTGCGTCGTTCACGTATTGGCAAGGCCATACGTGCCACGGCACAGAATGCCCAGGCAGCGAGAATTCTCGGGGTTGATACAGATCGAATTTATGCTACCACTTTTTCCCTGAATGCGGCTGTTTGTGGTGCTGCCGGTGCCATTGTGGTCATGACCTGGGTGATTCAACCCTATATCGGTCTCACCTACACGGTGCGATCCTTTATGGTGGTCATTATTGCAGGTTTGGGGAATCTGGCGGGTGTGGCCCTGGCCGGCCTCGGTCTGGGTGCCTCCGAAAATATCGCCGGTTTCATATTAGGCGCCGAGTTTCAGTCAGCATTTCTGTTCAGTTTGCTGGTGGTTATCCTGTTATGGCGCAATTGGCGTCTGCGGCGTAAACGGCAGGTATTGCGTTGACACAGACCACAAAAAAGAATTTGCTGGTGGCCTCTTTATCAGTACTGGCGATTATCGCACCGTGGCTGTTGCCGCAATTCCAAAGCCAGCTGGCCGTGTTGTGGGTTATGGTCATACTGTCTTTGAGCTGGGATATCATGGGTGGCCAGATGGGTTATAACTCCTTTGGCAGTATCATCTTCTTTGGCACCGGGATGTATGCAACTGCGGTTGTACAACGTGGTTTTTTTGCTTCGGCAGAGGAATACACGAGCACGATTGCCACTGCAGCCAGCTCTATTACAGCAAGTAGTTATCTGGGCACGTTTGCATTGGGCCTTGTCGTCGGTGTAGTGCTCTGTATTGCACTGGCATTGATCCTGGGTGCGGCGGTATTGCAACTGCGTGGGCACTACTTCGCGATCTGCACCCTGGGCCTGGGGATAGCCGCCGGAGAAATCGCCAGTGGTATTGATTTTCTCGGAGCCGGTTCGGGGCTCACACCCACCGCCATGCCCGATGCCCTGGGTGAACGTGGTCTGTTC
>CAZTLH010000014.1:11834-15488 GCA_964614335.1 uncultured Gammaproteobacteria bacterium | reverse complement strand
GATTCTAACAAACTATTACCTACTCCTGGCCGGACTATTGATGTTGGGAGTTTTGACCGCAGGCCCACGCCCCGCCCAGGCAACGCAGGATGCCCTGACCCCGGAGGCCCAAGCGGCGATGGATCGAGGGTTCATTGCCGCAAAAGCCGAAAAATGGCAAGAAGCCATAGACTCGTTCGAGGTAGCAAGGGCTTTACTTGTATCTTCTAATATCCCCTTGTCAGTTCATCCAGAACTTTTATTTAATCTTGCACTGGCTAATGATAAAGCGCCAGGTCGTTATCTAAACGCTGCTACTTGGTATCATGCCTATCTAATGGTTGAACCAAATGTGCCAAATGCGCAACAGATTCTTTCACGAGTTGATCATCTCATACAACAGTTTGATGAGTATGTATGGAAACTCATTTGGATGATAGAAGACACGGTAGTGAAAACAGGTCAGTCTGTTTCGGCTAGATTATATTATAGTGCAAGTGGCAATGCCGCAGATGCCATAGGATATGTAGAGGCTGCTCGAATCTACATGGGAGACACGAATACAGCTTTAAAGAAACTAAAGACTATCCGATGGCCAGTGGTCGGCGGAATGGAAAGCCCTGCATTTAAAAAAAATTATCATTACGTCATTATCGCGCTTACTGAAGTTGGAAATTTCGACGAAGCAAAACAACTTTTGTCATCATGGCCAGATAAAGATGTTAATGATTACGATCGTTATTTTGAAATCGTTCATAATTATAACCAAGTATTCGAGGATTCACTGCAATACTGTCAAAAGCTTTACTCTATGAGTCCATGGTTTGATGTTCTTCCGCATTCCAACAATAGGTTTGTTAGGACTATGGCCACAGATAATCCTCAATTTGTAAAAACGCTTATGAGAAAAGAGGGTGATTATTGGTTTAATTATCATATGGCAAACGCCCGAAAATACAATCGGCCCATCAAAAAAGAATATTTTAAGGCCCAAGCTAAATTCCATGCACTTGAATATTTAGCCGATGCGTTAATGAATCTTTCCAATGGTCGTATGATTTACAGTAAAGTAAAAACTGCCTGCCTTAGGAAAAACGAATGAAACATAAATCAACATCTGCAAACGTTTCACCGCTCCTAGTTATAGAAGTGGCGCTAAAGATGAAAAGCTCGAGGTAAAAAACAACGCGTAATAAATGGATTCTAACAAACTATTACCTACTCCTGGCCGGACTATTGATGTTGGGAGTTTTGTCTGTAAGTCCGCGCCCTGCCCAGGCAGCACTGGATACCCTGAAACCAGAAGCGCAGGCGGCTATGGACCGTGGGTTGGCGGCGGCGAAGCAACAAGAGTGGGGATTGGCGAAAAAGTATTTTGGGGAAGCCCAGGAGTCGGCGGAATACGATCCGAAAGTCTTATTCAACCTTGCCCTGTCCTGGGATCGTGGTGGTGCTGCTGAACTGATGGCCATTGCCTACTACCGGGCCTATCTAGCCATTGCACCGGGGGCCGGCAACACGCAGCAGGTCCGTCAGCGCATCGTCGAGCTGGATATAGCGGCGGAGGCCAATGTTCTAAAACTGGTCTCAAAAATCAAGAGCTTGGTAGGGAAGATGCCAAAGGATGGCTATGGGCAACCCGGCGAGGGATAAGGAGGCTGAATGGGAAAAGCTTCGCCCGAAATCAACACAATGATCCCTGTCCTGCGCTCATTCCGGTGTGGCGTTCAAAAAGAGGTACAAAAGATGCGTAAATGTATTCCAACCAACTCTCACCTTCTCTTGGCGATACTATTGATGTTGGGAGTTTTGTCTGTAAGTCCGCGCCCCGCCCAGGCAGCACCGGATACCCTGAAGCCAGAAGCGCAGGCGGCTATGGACCGAGGGCTGGCCGCGGCGGAGCAACAAGAGTGGGATCTCGCGATCAAATACTTCGGCGAAGTGCAAAAAGCTATTCCAACCTCGCCGCGCGCGCTCTTCAACCTCGCCTTGGCCTACGAAAAAGCAGGCGGGAAAGAGCTGCTAGCCATAATCTATTATCGAGCTTATTTGGTCTCCGCTCCCGGGACTGCCAACACCAGGCAGGTGCGGGCTCAGATAATCAAGCTCGAGGTGAAGGTCGAGGCAAATATCCGAAAATTGATCAGAACGGCCAAGGAGACATCAACAGGGCTGGGAGAGTATTTATATAATTCAGAGGAGGCTACCAGGGCAGTAAAGGAGGGGTACAAAAGAGGGTCAGGTGAAAAATATAGTAGGGCTGTGTTTAGGAACCAGGGGATTATCAAGCCTTATACGGCCCTTGCTGAAGCTCAGGTTCATGCGGGAGATATAGCCGGTGCGAAGGAAACTGCTGCCAAGATCTCAATTGGTTACGAAGAGAGCGCTGTTCTGATGATTATTGGTGCACAGCTAAAGGCAGGCGATATAACCGGTGTAAAGGAGACTACTGCCAAGATTGATAGTCGTTTTGTTGGAACCAGAGACAAAGCCTTTGGCAAAATTTCTGCTGCACAGGCAGGGGCAGGAGATATTGCCGGGGCCAAGGAGACCGCCGTCCGGATTACAAATGAAGATAAGAAATCATCAGCTTACGTGGTTATCGCAGAGTCACAGGCCAAAGCAGATGATATCGCCGGAGCCCGTGAGTCGTTCGCTCAGGCTATCAAAGCGACGGTAGCCGCTATTAAGCCGGGATGGCCGAAATCCTATGAATTTCAGATTATTGCAAAATCACAGGCCAATGCGGGAGATATCGCCGGAGCTAAGGACACCGCCGTTCGAATTACAGATAAAGAAAAAAAATCCTGGGCATACCGCGAAATCGCAGAGTCACAAGCCAAGGCAGGTGATATCGCCGGGGCCAAGGAGACGGCCTCATGGATTACAGAAGATAATAGCAAATCCTCGGCCTACCGGGTGATCGCGAGGGCGCAACTAAAAGCGGGAGATATTGCAGGGGCGAAAGAGACTGCTGCGCGTATTTCAGATGAAAATGGTGTGAGATCCAAGATGTACCAGTTTATCGCCGAGGCGCAGTTCAAGACAGGCGATATTTCAGGGACCAAAGAGACCGCCGCCGAGATTAAAAGGGAATATTGGAGGGACAGCGTCTTTCAGAAGATTTTTAGTGCACAGCTAAAGGCGGGTGATATTGCAGGGGCGAAGGAATCAGCTGCCCTGATTACAGATAAAGATTACAAATCCTGGGCATACCGCGACCTCGCCGGAGCACAGGCCAATGCGGGAGATATCGCCGAGGCGAAGGAGACGGCTGCTCTGATTACAGAAAATAAGGTCAAGCGCCGGGCCTACTGGCCGATCATCAGGGCGCAGGCCGAGGCGGGTGATATCGTAGGGGCCAAGGAAACGGCCTCACAGATAAATTCCTTGGACCAGGTATTGTTCTCGGCCCAGGTATTTGTTTATATCGCCTTAGCACAGGCAAAGGCGGGAGATATCGCCGGAGCCCGTGAATCGTTCTCTAAAGCCATAAAAGCGGCCGCCGCTATTGAATCTGAATCTTCGAAGGCTTATGTCTATAAGGCGATTGCAAAGGCACAGACCGAGGCAGGAGATATAGACGGAGCCCGTGAATCGTTCTCTCAAGCCATAAAGGAGGCCGCCGCTATTGAATCTGAATCTTCGAAGGCTTATGTCTATAAGGCGATTGCA
>CAZTLH010000014.1:0-11734 GCA_964614335.1 uncultured Gammaproteobacteria bacterium | reverse complement strand
AAGGCACAGACCGAGGCAGGAGATATCGCCGGAGCCCATGAATCGTTCTCTCAAGCCATGAAGGCGGCCGCCGCTATTGAATCTGAATCTTCGAAGGCTTCTGTCTTTAAGGAGATTGCACAGACACAGACCGAGGCAGGAGATATCGACGGGGCAAAGAGGGCTGCCGCTGCCAGGGAGCGGGCTGAAAAGGAGAACGAAGCGCAGGAAAAGATTAAGAAAAAGGAGAACGAAGCGCAGGAAAAGATTAAGGAAGAGGTGAAATCCTGGACGGAGCTTGATACTGAAGATGAGTTTTCAAAACCCTCGCGTATGAATTTCCCGGGCTTATTTGAGGCCCTAAAAGGCAAGAAGCCCGATGAGGTCGTTGTGGCGCTCGCTACGGCAGCGGGGGAACTTGGTAACGCCTTGCAGAAAATTCAAGAGAAAGAAGCTCATTGGCAAAAGCGCCGCTAGAAATCAGCGAATTGAGCCTTGCCCTGAACTGATTCCGGTGTGGCGTTCAAAAAGAGGTACAAAAGATGCGTAAATGTATTCTGCTCTACTTTCACATTCACATTCACATTCTCCTGTCCAGTTTTCTGCTTGCAGGAGTAATCTTTGCAACTGTAGTCTTTGCTGAAACGCAAAATACAACACTCTCGCCGGACATTGAGAGAATTTTTAAAAAAGGTCTGGCGGCAACTAAACAACAGTCCTGGCATCTTGCCATAAAGTATTTTTTAAAAGTTCAAAAGGCCTCTCCCACCTATCCACCCGTTTTAATGAACCTCGGTCTTGCCCATGCAAAAGCAGGTAGCGAGCTGCCTGCCATCGCCTGGCTTAATGCCTATGTGGCCTTAAGTCCCAAAGCGCCCAACCTACCATCCGTGGAAAAGGAAATTATCCGGCTAGAGGTAACGGCAGAGACAAAGTTTAGAAAGCTTATACAAACGGCAAAAGCAACCACTGCTTCTACTACCACTATTCCTATTGTAGGTCAATATCATCAATCTGATGCCTACGAACAAATCGCCATAGCGCAGGCCAAGGTGGGTGATATCGGCGGGGCCCAAAAGACGCTTACTCAACTATCCTTAAAGGAGGTTAACAAACAGTGGGCCTACGGCAAAGTTGCTGAAGCTCAGGCTAAAAGTGGCGACATCGCCGGTGCTAAGGAAACGGCCTCACAAATTCCAGACGATTATGTGAAGTCTTTGGCCTACACGAATATCGCCATAGCACAGGCCGAGGTGAGCAACATCACCGGAGCCAAAAAGACGCTTGCTCTGGCCATGGAGACGGCCTCACGAATTACTAAAGATGGTTTCTTTGACCGACCCAACACAAATATCGCCGAAGCTCAGGCCAAGACGGGTGACATCGCCGGAGCCCAAAAGACCCTCACTCTCGCCATGGAGGCGGCCTCACGGATTACAAACCTTAGTGGTAAGTCCCAGGCCTATGTGAATATAGCCGCAGCACTGACCAAGATGGACGACATCGCCGGGACTCGAAAGATGCTCGCTCTTGCCACGGAGGCGGCCTCACGTATTACATACTACGATAGTTACCAGGACTCTGCCTACGCAGATATCGCCAAAGCGCAGGCCGAGGCGGGTGACATCACCGAGGCACAGGAGACGGTCTCACGTATTGGAAACGATTATCTTAGGTCAATGGCCTACGCGGAGATCGCCAAAGTACAGGCTAAGGCGCATAGCATCGCCAAGGCCAAGAAAATCGTCGCAGCCCTGGCACGGCTGAAAGCACCTGAACAGGCCAAATCTTGGACGGAACTTGCCAGTAATGACTATCTTTTCTCGGAACCCGTGGTTGTGGATTTTCAGGGGTTCCTGGCGTCACTAAAAGGCAAGGACCCCCAAGATGTCGCTAAAGCTCTCGCCAATGGGGCCGAGGAGATGGCCGCGGTTTTGAAAGAACTCAAAGAAATAAAGGACTATTGGCAGAAGCGCCGTCCGAATTCTGCACGCTAAACATTGCGCTGTGATGTTTTCGGTGCGGCATTCGCCTTGTCCTGCACTGTCTCCGGTGTGGTGTTAACAAAGAGGTATAAAAGATACGCAAATGTATTCCAACCAATTCTTACCTTCTCCTGGTCGGGCTATTTACGTTGATATAGATATTTCTCGGTGGAATCTGCCAATAACTCTGGGATGGTGAACCCTATGCGCACACTGTTCATTCTCGCCATCGTTTTACTATCCAGACCAGTCGGGGCGCAGGCTCCGTCACTGGGCAGCTATGATCCCGATCTCTGCATCAACAAAACAGGGCACATTGGTCTTTGCGCCAAGGTCGGTGGACGGTCAATATTCGTCTCCGGTCTGCCCGAGGGCCGAAACATATCTGCCGATCTAAAAGTGCCGCCCGGAAAAGGACCAGCGTTTGATGCCCTTACCGCAGGTAATGAGTCGATCCTTTGTGTAGTGGAACAAAGATGTGGAGATTATAAGAGGGCCGAAATTTATTACAGAGAAGCCGTAAAACTCAATCCAGATTTCTCGCAAGCGTGGAACAATCTTGGCTACGTCCTCGTGGACGACAAGCGTTACGAAGAAGCTCTTGCTGCATTCGAGGAGGCGGTACGCGCAATGCCCAATTATCAAATTGCCCAGGAAAACCTCTTGTGGCTGAATCAGCGTAACAAACTGGAACAATAGTGTTTACTGCCTTAATGTGCCGCTGCAGTTTTTAAGGAACCGGAGTCGCGAAAACTGTTGGTTGATCCCAATGATCACAATTTTCCCTGGTGATTTTTTAAGGCTTCTATGACCTCATTGTCATTGCGCTCAAGGGCGAAGGACAAAGCGGTGCGTCCCTTATTATCATGCGTATTCACACTTGCGTCATAATCCAACAGCAATTTCACCATTTCCACAGAGTTTTCCTGTGCCGCATACATGAGTGCGGTTTGCCCACTCATGTCCCTGGTTTCAATATTCGCGCCCCGATCCAGAAGTAGTTTTACTTTTTCGCTGGTACTGTGACCCGCAGCCAGCATCAAGGCAGTTAGACCTTGTCGATTGGCGACGTTGATCTCGGCACCTTTATCCAACAGCATTTTCGTTACGGCTATCGATCGCTGACTAGCGGCCACCATTAATGGAGTAAAGCCCCTTGCATCCCGGGCATTGACGTCAGCACCTTTGTTCAGAAGCAGGCTGATCACCTTTGGATTGCCCTTGAAGCTGGCCATCATCAGGGCGGTGGCCTGTTGCTTTTTCGTACGGGCATGAATATCGCCACCCCTATTGAGTAAATACTCGAGGGTGCTCGACTGGCCTTCCAGTGCGGCCTGCATAACCGGCGTTAGCCCGTCGGAGGCCGCGCGGTTCACATCGGCGCCCCCCGCAACCAGTATTTTTATCATGGCCAGTTCGCCCCCGCGAATGGCCCAGTGTATGGCCGTTCGGCCCAGACGATCTGTTACGCCAATCTTCGCGCCTCTTTTCAACAGGACGTTAACGATAGCGGCGTGGTTGAGCCGAACTGCTACCATCAACGGTGTCCGCCCTTCCTTATCCCGGGTGTTGGCATTGGCCTTTTTATCCAGAAGGGCCACGGTTTTTTTCAGATCATCCTGTTTTGCCGCCGCAATCAAATCCTGATCACGGTTTTGTGCAAATAGTGGATCTGCACATATCAGGGAAGCCAGGATAATGAATACTCCTATAGCAGCACTGAATCGAATTGACTGTGAAAGTCTGGAGAAAATCATAATCACCACCCTGCGCTCATTTAGTTGTAGGCAGTCCCGTCAGTTCCCATGCCTCGGACATGACGATGACATTGATGAGTAAAATCCCGATGAACGCCAGCAGGACAATACCCATGCTGAATGGAATCGACGTGTCGACTCGCCTGATCAAATAAACAGCAAGTACAACACAGCAAATGCTATAGATGAAATAGACCGGCCAATAGTAGCGGTAAAAATTGCCGCATCGGTCGCCTGATCGGACACATTCAGCTTTTCGGCCTAGATATAGACATGACCATAGTTAAAATACACCATCCAGATTGCATAGGCGGCAAACAACAACATGAAAGCAGCCGCGCCCCATCTCACTATGTCTGCTGTCTTCATTTGAGCCCCCAGGGGTTAGCTAATTTCGAGCGTTAGTCAATCTGGAGCGGCGCTATACTCAACATTATAGGGCTATACTGGCGATATTGTCAGTCCCTGTCAAAAAAGCAAATATACTGTAAACAGAGGTCGGTACAACCAGATTTCATTCCTACGTTCGCGGAGGGGCACTATGCTGAAAACTAAATCACTGGCTATTGCTCTTGCACTTCCCCTTATTTGCCATGGTAGCTTCAGGCAAGGTAAAAATTGAAGTCAAACAACAATATGCCCTGTCTTCTGCGGCCACAGCACATGCCGATCTGGCAGCGCGTAAAACGACTGGTTCGACAATATTATTGCCTTGATCCGCGTAGTTATTACGGATGTTGATGATTATGAATGTGTTCTATTTAAGGTGATTATTTGTGTTGTTGGCTATAAAAGCGATTTCTGAGGCAGGAATCACTGTTTTGGTTTATCATAGGCACGCCTGATGAGCACATATAATCTGCTTTTCACTGCCTGACTGGCGGTGAATGGTGACCCACAGGTGTTTACAGGCATCACCTGTGCATTTTTGTCTAATCTTTTTGGAGAAATACTTATGCGATTTCGTGCTTTAACTGCAGCCGTAGCGCTGTCAGCAGTATTCCTGGCAGACACTGTCAATGCTGCACCCATTGTCATCAAATTTTCCCATGTAGTTGCCGAAAACACCCCAAAAGGCCAGATGGCCAACAAGTTCAAGGCATTGGTAGAGCAACATCTGGCCGGCAAGGTCAGTGTCGAGGTTTTCCCGAATTCCCAGTTATTCGGTGACAACAAGGTGCTCGAAGCCATGTTACTCGGTGATGTGCAGATTGCAGCGCCTGCGCTCTCCAAGTTCAAACGATATACCAAAAAACTACAGATCTTTGACCTACCCTTTCTGTTCAAGGATATCGCTGCGGTTGATCGTTTTCAACAGGGACCAGCGGGACAAAAGCTTTTGAATTCAATAAAGAAAAAAGGTTTGGTGGGTCTGGGTTATCTGCACAACGGTATGAAACAACTGTCTGCATCGCAACCCTTGACGGTGCCGAGCGATGCCAGTGGTCTGAAATTTCGTATCATGTCTTCGGATGTGCTGGCGGCCCAGTTCGAGGCTGTGAATGCCAATCCGCTGAAAAAGCCATTCTCGGAAGTGTTTACCCTGTTGCAGACCAAGGCCATCGATGGTCAGGAAAACAGCTGGTCAAACATCTATTCAAAGAAATTCTTTGAAGTTCAGCCTTTTATCACCGAATCCAATCATGGCGACCTGGATTACCTGGTGGTCACCTCCAATGCATTTTGGGATGGCTTGCCTGCCGGCATTCGTGGTACAGTCAAAAAATCACTGGATGAAGCGATTGCTTTTGGTAACAGTGTAGCCGCAAAAAAGGCAGTGAGTGATCGTCAGAAAATCATCGACTCCGGTCGTTCCAAGTTAATCAGTCTGACCGCTGATCAACGCGCCCAGTGGGTAGCAGCCATGAAACCGGTCTGGAAGAAATTTGAAGGCCAGATTGGTAAAGACCTGATTGACGCGGCTTACGCATCAAACAAATAAGTAAATGAGGGGTTCTTAACCCTTCATCAGACGAGTAGAGAGCGTCCGCGGACAGCACAGGCTGTTCGCGGATGACCTTCAGAGGATGCTTGTCCGCCGTATTCAGCAGTATCTTCTCCGCCGAGGTTTGAACGATGCTACTAAAATTTCTTAACAAAGCAGAAGAAAATATCATTGCTATCCTGTTGGTGGCCATGACATTGCTGGTCTTTACAGATGTTGTGATGCGTTTTGGCTGGGGCTCAGGGTTTCTCTGGTCACAGGAACTCACCCTCTATCTCGCCGCCTGGTTCGTGTTATTCGGGATCAGTTATGGCCTTAAAGTGGGTGCTCATATCGGTGTTGATGCTGTCGTCAATATGTTGCCACCACCATTTCGACGTTTCGTTTCAGCCTTGGCCGTAGTGCTGGGGTTGCTGTACTGTGGTTTGTTTTTGTTTGGTACCTGGATTTATTTGCAGAAAATTTATTCGATCGGTATCAGCGTAGAAGATATGCATTTGTCTGGTTGGTTGGCGGGGTTGTTTTCCGAGCATGTGGCCAAGGTGTTGAAATTTGACCCGGAAGATCCGTTGATCCCGCTCTGGTTTGCACAATCCATATTATTTATTGGCCTGATTCTGTTTTCTATACGTTTGCTCGATCTGTTGCGAAAGATTATTACCGGCGAGTCCACCGGTTTTCATCATGTCGATGAAGCTGAAGAGAGTATGCAGCTCGTGGAAGAATTGAAGGGGGAGCAGGCGGAGTCGCAATCATGACTACCGCCACATTATTTATTCTGTTGTTTTTCTGTATGTTTATTGGCTTGCCTATCGCATTGTCGTTGGGTCTGGCCAGTATTTCCACGATATTGTTGTTTTCCAATGACTCACTGGCTTCGATTGCCCTCAAACTGTTTGAGTCCGTATCTGAACACTATACGCTGCTGGCTATCCCTTTCTTTATTCTGTCATCGGCTTTTCTGTCTACCGGCGGGGTGGCCAAAAGACTGATCAATTTTGCAGTCGCCGGTGTGGGTCATATCCGCGGCGGTATGGCCATGGCCTCGGTACTGGCCTGTATGCTGTTCGCGGCCGTTTCCGGTTCTTCTCCTGCTACCGTAGCGGCCATCGGCTCCATCGTTATTGTGGGTATGGTACGCTCAGGCTATCCTGAATCCTTTGCTGCCGGTGTCATCACCAACGCCGGTACACTGGGTATTTTGATCCCGCCATCGATCGTGATGCTGGTTTATGCGGCGGCGACCGAGGTTTCAGCTGCCCGGATGTTTATGGCCGGTTTTTTGCCGGGCTTGCTGATGGGGCTGATATTGATGGTGGCGATCTATATCGCAGCCAGAATCAAAAAATTGCCGGCTCAGCCCTGGGGCGGTTTTGCAGAATTGGCTCGCACCGGTGGTGTTGCTGCCGGTGGTTTGATGTTGATTGTCATTGTTCTGGGCTCGATCTATGGGGGTATCGCCAGCCCTACGGAAGCAGCTGCTGTTTCAGCGGTTTACGCATTTCTGGTGGCTGTTTATGGTTACCGAGATATCGGCCCATTGAAGGGTGTGCCCTGGAAACGCGAAGGAGAGAGCTGGGGCAGCAGCCTGCTGCGTGGTGTGTGGCACTTATTCTGGTCTATCGGCAAGAGTGTTCGTGATCCTGAAGTGCGAAAAGTGATCATGGATGCATCGAAGGTCAGCATTATGTTGCTGTTCATCATTGCCAATGCCATGCTGTTTGCCCATGTCCTGACCACCGAGCGGATTCCTCATCATATTGCCGAAACCATCGTGCAGTGGGGTCTGCAACCGTGGGTATTCCTGGTGGTGGTTAATCTTTTGCTATTGGCAGCCGGCAACTTCATGGAGCCATCAGCCATTATCCTGATTATGGCACCGATCTTGTTCCCGATTGCCACCCGGCTGGGTATCGATCCCATACATTTGGGTATCATCATGGTGGTAAATATGGAAATAGGCATGTTGACACCACCGGTAGGGCTCAATCTCTTTGTTACTGCCGGCATCACTGGCCATACGATTGGCTGGGTCATCAAGGCGGCGGCTCCATGGTTGATGCTGCTGCTGATCTTCCTGGTCATGATTACCTATATCCCGCAGATTTCGCTGTTCCTGCCTGAATTGATCGATCATCTCAAGGGCTACAACTAACCTCAACATTTATCAGGTGTGTTATCAATGAGCTTACCACGCTATAAAACCATCCTCTATGCCACCGACCTTAGTGATGGTATGCCGCCGGTATTCCGGCATGCCTTGAGTCTGGCCAAAACCTACGAGGCAAAAATTATTATGTTGCATGTCGTGGCGCCGTTGGGTGCTACCGGTCGAGCCGTGGTCGAGACCTATTTGCCGGATATGGTCGATCATCTGCGTAGTGAAGGGATGAAAAAAGTCGTCAAGAATATGCGTCGGCGTTTACGTGAGTTTTGTGCGGCTGAAATGGGCGATGATCCCAAAGGATCTGACCTGGTGTCCGAGATACTGGTGGTCAGCGGCAGACCTGCCGAGGAAATCTGTCTGCATGCCGAAGAGCATGATGTGGACCTGATTCTGGTGGGCATCAACACGACGACCGGATTTGCTCATGGTTTGCTGGGTTCTACTGCGCGCAAATTAATGTCGATGACCAAGCGTCCGGTATTGGCTGTGCCCCCTCCCAAGGAGTAAAATTCGGTCCTGTTGATGGGCGCGACGATTGGTGTTTCAGGAAGTTTGTAAGCACCACCATCTCTTTGGTAAATCTTGTCCGGTCTGTTGTCTCACCTGCCAGCAATTGTATCGCGCAGACTCCTCGATATAACAATCTGTCATGGATTAAAATGTCTGATCGCCGTTCTGCAAAATCATCGACAGCTGGCTGTGATGGCCGCTGTCATCGCCAACAGTTGTAAACGGAAGGTCGATCGTGGCAAAATCAATATCGCAACAAAAACATCGTGGTCGCAGGGCGACAACCCTGGCCCGGCAGGAAGTGGGTCAAATCCTGGATGGGATGCCACTGCGTCGGGATCTTTTGATCGAATACCTGCATAGAATACAGGATCAGTATCAGGCGTTGTCGGCGCCACATCTGACGGCCCTGGCCGAAGCGCTGGATCTGAGTCCGGTAGAAGTCTATGAGGTCGCAAGCTTCTATCATCACTTTGATATTGTCAAAGAGCACGAGACTGCTCCAGCTACCATTACGGTCAGGGTTTGTCGTTCAGTGACCTGCGAGATGTTTGGCGCAGCGGATCTCGAGACCCGGTTACAACAGCTACTCGGGCCTGCCGTACGTGTCCAGGGTGTGTCCTGTGTGGGTCGTTGCGAAACTGCCCCGGTGGCCGTGGTCGGGATGCGCCCGGTTCCATCTGCAGATGCAGATACGGTCAAGGCTGTAGCGACAGCGGGACAACTGCAACCTACAGCCGATGAGGCCACGGCGCGGATTGATTTGACCGCCTATCTTGCAGATCACGGTTATGCTCTCTATCGGCGTTTTTGTGCCGCAGAATTGTCCCTGGAAACGATTCTCGCCAGTCTCGATCGTGCGGGCCTGCGTGGTCTGGGTGGGGCCGGATTTCCGGTGGCTCGCAAGTGGCAGATTGTTCGTCAACAGCAGGCACCGAGACTGATGGTTGTTAATATCGACGAAGGTGAGCCGGGGACCTTCAAGGATCGGGTCTATCTGCAGCAGGATCCCCATCGTTTTCTCGAGGGCATGCTGATTGCCGCCCATGCTGCGGCTGTGGATGCCGTGTATCTGTATTTGCGTGATGAATACGCCGGTTGTCGGGTATTGTTAACCCGGGAGCTGGAACGCTTGCGCAATGAAACCGATTTGCTGCAAGTGCCGGTGTATCTGCGTCGTGGTGCCGGGGCCTATATCTGTGGCGAAGAATCCGCACTGATCGAATCGCTGGAAGGCAAACGCGGTGAGCCGCGATTGCGCCCCCCCTATGTGGCGGAGAAAGGACTGTTTGATCGTCCGACCCTGGTGCATAATCTGGAGACGCTCTATCAGGTACGTGCCATTATCGAAGATGGTGGTGAGTTGTTTGCCAACAGTGGTCGCAGAGGTCGCAAGGGGCTGCGTTCGTTCTCGGTCAGTGGTCGGGTCAACAAGCCTGGTGTCCATTTCGCACCGGCCGGTATATCGGTCCGTGAACTGATTGATGAATATTGTGGCGGCATGCTCGATGGCCATCAATTCTATGGGTATTTTCCCGGTGGTGCTTCCGGCGGTTTGCTGCCGGCCACACTCGGTGATGTGGCACTGGATTTTGATACCCTGCAGCAGTATGGCAGTTTTATCGGCTCGGCGGCGATCATTGTGTTATCGGACCAGGATCGCGCACGAGACTGTGCTCTCAATACCATGCGCTTTTTTGCCCATGAATCCTGTGGTCAGTGTACCCCCTGTCGTGAAGGCACGAGTCGTGCCGTGAAGCTGATGGAGGAAGCGACATGGGACAGCGAACAATTGCAAAAACTTGGCCAGGTCATGACTGATGCCTCGATCTGCGGTCTGGGTCAGGCCGCAGCCAATCCGGTGTTATCCGTTTTGAAATATTTTTCACAGGAGCTCGATCATGGCAAATCCTGAGCTGCAGCCACAAGCCGTAAATTTTGTTCTCGATGGCCGGGAAGTCACCGCCGGGCCCGACGAATCGATACTTCAGACTGCCAAAAGACTCGGTACCGATATTCCCCATCTCTGTTATAGTGAAGGCCTGCGTGCCGATGGCAATTGCCGGGCCTGTATGGTTGAAGTCGAGGGTGAGCGGGTACTGGCAGCCTCCTGTTGTCGCCGACCCACACCTGGTATGGTGGTCCACACTGACAATGACCGGGTCAAAACCGTGCAACGCGGGGTGCTGGAATTATTGCAGTCCAGTATGCCGGCGCAAGCCTACACCCTGCATAATGAACTCGATGACTGGTCACAGCGGATCGGTGTCGATCGCCCGATCCCGGAGCTGGCTGCCGAGGCTGTGGCTGATTTTTCACATCCGGGTATCGCAGTGCATCTTGAAGCCTGTATCCAGTGCAAACGTTGTTTACGGGCCTGCCGGGAAGTTCAGGTCAATGATGTGATCGGTTATGCCGGTCGCGGTAGTTCTGCCCGGATTGTGTTTGATTTTGATGACCCCATGGGTGAAAGCAGCTGTGTCGGTTGCGGTGAATGTGTGCAGGCCTGTCCAACCGGCGCCCTGGCACCAGCAACCCCGCAATTTATGCTGGCAGTGGAAAAAGAAGTGGATTCGATCTGCCCCTATTGTGGTGTCGGTTGCCAGTTGACCTACCATGTCCGGGATAACAAAATCATGCATGTCACGGGCCGTGATGGCCCGGCCAATCATGGACGCCTCTGTGTCAAGGGCCGTTTCGGTTTTGATTATGTCCACAACCGCCAACGTCTGACCAAACCCCTGATCCGCCGTACCGATGTAGCAAAAACCACCGAATTGATCGATCCGGCCCACCCGGAAGCTGTATTTCGTGAGGCCAGTTGGGATGAGGCCCTGGAATTTTCCGCATCGGGTCTCAAGCAAATACTCGAACAGGAGGGTAGTGATGCCCTGGCCGGACTGGGGTCCGCCAAGGGAAGTTGTGAAGAAGCCTATCTGTTTCAAAAACTGGTGCGTTGTGGATTTCACAGCAACCACGTTGACCACTGCACCCGGCTTTGCCATGCCTCCTCGGTGGCGGCCCTGCTGGAAGGAATCGGCTCCGGTGCGGTCTCCAATCCGATGGCAGATGTCACCAGGGCCGATGTGATCCTAATCACCGGTGCCAATCCAACCGTAAATCATCCGGTTGGTGCAACCTGGATGAAAAATGCCATCAAGAACGGCACCAGCCTGATTCTTTTTGATCCCAGAAAAACGGATTTGAGTCGTCATGCTCGCTGGCATCTGCAGTTTAATCCGGCTTCTGATGTGGCCCTGATCAATGCCATGATGCATGTCATCATCGAAGAAGGTTTGACTGACGATGACTACATCGCCCGTTATACCGAGGGTTTTGCCGCATTGAAAACCCATCTCCAGGATTACAGCCCTACCGCCATGTCTCCTAT
>CAZTLH010000013.1:0-15519 GCA_964614335.1 uncultured Gammaproteobacteria bacterium | reverse complement strand
GATCTTTGGTCTGGCGAGATAAATAACTGCTGCGAATGGCCGCCAGGATCTTCCGGACCCTGTTGGCATTGGTTCCCCCATCGGTGCCGCCACCAAAACGGGAGCTGGAGCGTACATCGATACGACTCGTGGCCGGTTGGTCTGCTTTTGTGATCCGAACCACAATATCGTCACTGTAGCCGAACCAGAACGTTTTTTCCGTAGCTTCGATACGACCACTTTCCGGATCGCTGTCGAAAATTTTCCAACCGGTATCATCCATCGCCTGTTTGGCCAGTTTAAAAGCCAGGCTTGTGTCAATAGTCAGAAGTAATGGCTTGACATCGGGGTAGGCCAGTTGCTGCATTGCCGCTTCCCTAGTTCCACCATACAGGTTTGAGTTCGGTGCTACCCAGAAGTCAGGTGGGTCTAGCACATCGGTGCTGATGTCATGAATCGGTGGCATGGTATTTTTGGCCGTATACCAGTGTTGCAGAAATAGCAGCACCGGCACGATGATCAGCAGCCCCAGCAGATTTGGCAGCAAGCTACCACGCTTCCTGAGGGCCATTATCAGACCGATCAGGCAAACGACGGCTGCCAGCAGGCCAGCATAACCGGCCCAGAGCAGTATTTTGACTGCATCTCCATAACCCCACCAGCCGAAACGATTGCCGATTGGGGACAGAACCGCTGTTGCCAGCGAAGCAAAAATCAGCGCGATTCTGGCATAAGCTATTTTATTGCTATTTCTCATACAGCGACTATAGGGGATATCCAGGAATGGTCAATACATAATTACAAGAGCGAATGGCGCTCCCTAGGAGAATCGAACTCCTGTTACCGGCGTGAGAGGCCGGTGTCCTAACCGCTAGACGAAGGGAGCGGAAAGCGAATCGTTATTGGGGCTATCCTTTCGCGGCCGGTATGGTATCATATTCATCACAGATTGCTCCATGTTCATGAGTACGATATTTTTACATCTTGAATGGAGAGGGTTGATGATAACAAGTCAAAGTGCAATCTGAGGGGCGTGTTCTGTGGCATTGTTACGAACACGTGTAGGGTTCAGGCAAGCGGGGCAGCGTGCATCAGCAGCGCTTCGAAAATCCTGACGACCGTCGTCGGAACTGGATTTGACGATAAACCGTTACTTTAACACCTTCGGGGTGTCTGGCTGTGAATGTTCCTGTTACCTGGCGCAGTTGTGTGTCTGGAATCGGGACAGGTGTCGCTGAGCCAGCACCCAGGCGAGACCAGGTTTTTCCTGTTCCTCTATAGTAGCGGAAGTCATTTCAGTGATCGTCTTATAGGACAGAAATACGAATGGAAAAAATGTCAGAACAGGCATTGGTAGATACTGGGGAGGTTGTCGAACCGACTCGTTATGCTGTTGAACAGCATAAAATTCAGAAAGAACTGATCAGTGGCAATGCATTAAAAGTTTGCAGCGGCTTGCAAGGTGCCGGTTATGAGGCCCTGCTGGTTGGTGGCTGTGTTCGTGATTTAATGTTGGACCTGGTGCCAAAAGATTTCGATGTGGCTACAAATGCCCGCCCTGAGGAGGTAAAAAAAGTCTTTCGTCAAACCCGTTTGATCGGTCGTCGTTTTCGACTGGCGCATGTCCGGTTTGGTCGCGAGATTATCGAAGTGGCCACTTACCGCGGCCAGTACGATGAAGAAGATGAAGACACAGCGGATGATGAAGGCCGGGAATCGGGTAATAATGACCGGAATGTAGATCACAGTGTCGCCGACTCCGGTATGATATTACGCGATAATGTATACGGTGATCAGCCACAAGATGCACTACGACGTGATTTCAGCATGAATGCCCTGTATTACGATCCGGCATCTGAAACCGTAATTGATTATTCCGGTGGCGTTGAGGATATCCAGGCACAGACCATTCGTGTTATTGGAGACCCGCAGCGCCGTTTTCGCGAAGACCCTGTCAGAATGTTGCGTGCCATTCGTTTTGCAGCCAAGCTTGGTTTTGGCCTTGAGCCTGAATGTTCGACGCTGATCCCGAAATTATCACATCTTCTGGCCTATGTTTCACCGGCACGCTTGTTTGATGAAGTGCTAAAATTATTTCATAGTGGAGCTGCCGTATCGACCTTTGCGCTGCTGCGTGAAAATGGTTTGCTGCAGTTTTTGTTGCCATTGAGTGAAGAAGCCCTGGATGTATTTGAGGCCCGTGACCCCGACTATCGCTCTATTATTATCAGTGCGCTGACCAATACGGATAAACGGGTAAAACAGGGTAAACCGGTGATCCCGGCCTTTCTTTTTGCTGCCATGTTATGGGAGGCGCTATGTATTCTGCAACGCAATGCCGAAGATCAGGGGATGACGGCTCTTGATGCCTTTAGCAAGGCTGAAGACAGCGTGCTGTCTGAACAGTGCCAATGCACCGTTATTCCTCGTCGCGTCTCCGGTCCCGTTCGGGAAATCTGGAGAATGCAACGCAAACTCGAGCAGCGTCGTCCAAATCAGATTAGAAGTCTATTTCAGGACAAGCGATTTCGTGCGGCCTATGATTTCATGCAGCTACGTGCCAGTATCGGTGAACTGGATCAAGAACATGTTGCCTGGTGGGATCGTTGGCAAACCGCCGATGAAGAACAGCGGACGGCAATGTGTCGTGAGTCGGGCAGTGGGCAACGTTCTGAACGTGATCACAACAAATCACCTGGTGACAAGGGCCGACCACGACGATCACGCACCCGTTCCCGCTATCGTTCACGCAGCAAGCGTCAATCAAACAGTAATTGAGCATCAGGATGCATGGTCAGCCGACAACGGCTTATCTGGGTCTGGGTTCGAATTTGTGCGAACCACGCAGGCAATTAAAACTCGCACTGGATGCGATCGCGGTACTACCTGGACTTGACTTGCAACGGGTTTCCCGGCTTGTTTGTTCTTCACCACAGGGTACGGTGCTGGATCAGCCGGATTTTATCAATGCGGTTTGCGAAATTACAACCACTCTGCAGGCAAAGGCGTTGTTAAACCAGTTGTTGGTGCTGGAAAAAAGGCTTGGAAGAGTCCGTTTGATCCAGGACGGGCCACGGATAATTGACCTAGATTTATTATTATTCGGCCAACAGACAATTGATGAGAATGTCTTGATTTTGCCACACCCACGTCTGCATCTTAGACGATTTGTGCTCGAACCCTTGCTTGATATTGCTCCGGACATTGTAATTCCGGGCCTTGGATTGGCACGTGATTTATTATCGGCCTGTGAAAATCAGCAGTTGAGCTGGTTACAGCCTGAATACATCGGGAAAGTGATCTGAAGTGGCTCAGTTCTTTTCTATACATCCGAAAAATCCTCAGCCGAGATTGCTGAACAGGATAGTCGATATTTTGCGTGATGGCGGGATCATTGCCTATCCTACAGACTCCTGTTATGCCCTGGGTTGTCTATTGACTGCAAAATCAGCTTTGGAGCGTTTACGCAAACTTCGGCAATTGAGTGAAAATCATAATTTCACCCTGGTCTGTCGTGATCTGTCAGAAATCAGTCCTTATGTAAAAATCACCAATCAGTGCTACCGTTTGTTGCGCAGTTGTACGCCGGGGCCCTATACCTTTATTCTTCCCGCCACTCACGCAGTACCGAAGCATCTGAAAACAGCCAGACGTAAAACTGTGGGTATCCGGATACCTGATTCTGTGCTGGTGCGGCAAATGTTGGAGATACTCGGGGAGCCACTAAACAGCACCTCATTATTGTTACCCGGTCAGCCACAACCCTTGAATGATCCGGATGAAATTCGACAGCAACTGGAGACTCAGGTAGAGCTGGTTATCGAATGTGATTTTTGCGGAATCGAACCCAGTACGGTGATTGATTTGAGTGAAGCAGTGCCTGAGGTTCTGCGTTCTGGCAAAGGACCGGTGGAGCAAGTGCTCGGTCAATTTCGTTCATGATATGGAATTGCTCCCCGTTGTGTCTGGTATCTGCTTGTATCAGGAGTGTTGGCAGTTTTGGATCATTATCCGATCCAGCCCCATTTGCAGTTGATGGATAGGTGAAATATCAACAGTATTGATGTTATTACGTTGTTATTGTCGAGTCTGAACGTGTTTTACGATAGATTTTATCAGGAGATTTCTGTGTTATGAGTATATCTGGTCAACAGATGAGGGTGGTATCCGGAATGCGACCTACCGGCCCACTCCACTTGGGTCATTATCACGGGGTGCTGAAAAACTGGATTAAATTGCAACAGGAATATGAGTGTTTCTTTTTTGTGGCCGATTGGCATGCCTTGACAACGCATTATGACGATCCGAAATCATTGAATGAACACGTTTGGAACATGGTGATCGACTGGCTGGCATGTGGTGTTGATCCAGGGCGAGCGACCCTGTTTATCCAATCCCAGGTACCCCAGCACGCCGAGCTGAATCTGTTGTTGTCGATGATTACCCCTTTGAGCTGGCTGGAGCGTGTTCCAACGTATAAAGACCAGCAGGAGAAGCTGAAGGAACGGGATTTAGCGACCCACGGTTTTCTGGGTTATCCTGTGCTTCAGGCGGCAGATATTCTCATGTATCAGGCTGGATTGGTGCCGGTCGGTGAGGATCAGGTCCCACATATTGAGTTGACCCGGGAAATTGCCAGACGTTTTAATTATCTCTATGGACGTGAAGCGGGGTATGCTGAAAAAGCCGAGCGTGCAATTCGAAAAATGGGTAAAAAAACAGCGAAGCTTTATCGTCAGCTGCGTACGGCGTATACCGAGCAGGGTGATAGTGACGCCATCGATCGGGCGCATGCATTACTCCAGGCCCAGCATAACATCACGCTGGGTGACCGCGAGCGGCTTTATGGCTATCTGGAGGGAGGCGGACGTATCATTCTTCAGGAACCGGATGCCTTGTTGACCGAAAGCCCAAAATTACCGGGTCTTGATGGTCAGAAAATGTCAAAATCCTATGGCAATGCCATAGCCCTTCGCGATGATCCGGAACGGGTTAAGAAGGCGTTGCGGGCCATGCCAACGGATCCGGCGCGGGTGCGTCGAAATGACCCGGGGAATCCGGAAAAATGTCCGGTCTGGCAATTCCATGAAATTTATTCCAGCCAGGAAACGAAGACCTGGGTTGTAGAGGGCTGCACTACGGCGGGAATTGGTTGCCTGGATTGTAAACAAACTTTGATTGAGGTTATTATTGCCGAACAGAATGAGAATCAACGAAGGGCTAAGGACTATTCGGCCGATCCTACAATGGTTAGAAATATTATCGCAGATGGTTGTGAGCGTGCTCGCGAAGTCGCTGAAAATACGATGGAAGAAGTGCGGCATTGTGTCGGTACCGATTATTATTAGCGGCCAAACAACCTCGCACGAAAAATATCTGGACTGAATAGTGGAGCAACAAATCGATATCCCTGCATTTGCAGATCTGAATGCCAAGGCCAGGGTTGACGGTAAATTATTACACCAGTTTCCTGAAGATTTGTATATTCCACCACAGGCGCTGGAAGTCTTTCTGGATACTTTTGAGGGACCACTCGATTTGCTGTTGTACCTTATTCGACGTCAAAACCTAGATATATTGAATATCCCTGTGGCTGAGATTACCCGTCAGTATATGAAATATGTTGAGCTGATGAAAACGCTTCGTCTGGATCTGGCGGCAGAATATCTGGTGATGGCTGCCATGCTGGCTGAGATCAAATCCCGCATGTTGTTGCCCAGACCCGTGAATAGTGAAGAGGATGAGAGTGAAGACCCCAGGCAGACATTGGTCCGTCGTCTGCAGCAGTATGAGCGTATCCGTGTAGCAGCAGCACAAATGGACGAACGCCCAAGACAAGGCAGGGATGTCTTCGTATCGACCGTTCCGATACAGGATCCGGCCCCACCTGCACGTTTGCCTAAGGTTCTGTTGAGCCAGCTTCGTGATGCTATGCGCAGCATTATGGAGAACACACAACACCAGCAAAGTTTTCGGGTGGGGATCGAAGCGTTGTCCGTACGTGAGCGGATGACAATGATACTCAAACAGTTGCAAGGTCAGGGCTTTTTGCGTCTTGAGCAATTATTTGAATTAACTGAAGGGCGTGTCGGTTTGGTGGTCAGTTTTGTCGCTGTTCTGGAACTGGTCAAGGATCGGATCGTAGATGTAGTTCAGGAAAACAATTTTTCCACCATCAATATACAATCTCGCGGAGATGGTTAGTGGAGAACATTACACTCAAAAATATTCTTGAAGCAGCGCTGCTGAGTGCCGATGAAGCGTTAAATATCGGGAGTTTGCAACGGCTTTTTGCCCAGGAGGAACGTCCACCGAAAAATGAAATTCAGGACTCACTGGACGAATTGATAGCAGATTGTCAGGATCGTGGTATTGAGTTGGTGCAACGTGGTGACAGCTATCACTATCAATCCAGACTACAGTTGGCACCCTGGTTGCGTCGTATGACGGAAGGCAGACCACCCCGGTATTCACGTGCATTGTTGGAAACATTGGCAATTATTGCTTATCATCAACCGGTAACACGTGGTGATATTGAAGAAATTCGTGGTGTTAGCGTTAGTTCCGAGATGATTCGAACCCTGTTGCAACGTGACTGGATCCAGCAGATTGGTTATCGTGATGTTCCTGGCCGACCCGGACTATTCGGAACGACGCAAACATTTTTGGCTTATTTCGGTTTGACCTCGCTACAGGAATTGCCACAACTTCGGGAAGCCCGCGATCCTGAAGAAATCGCCCGTGAATTAAATCTTAGAAGTCGGGATGTCAGTATTGATGTGGGCAAGCAAGAGCTTAGGGCGCAGGAAAATTTTGCTGGAGCCGTAACAGAAGGAGAGATAGATGAAAATCCCGACCAGGAAACTACCGAGACGAAACAAACGACTGCAGTCAGGAGCACAGAAATACAGTCGTGAAGCAGCAGCCAACCGCCATCGATCCGCCAGCTTACAGCAACGAAAAACATCAAATACTGAATTACTTCATGTTGGTGGTGAATCCTCTGACCGACAGATTCCACCCCGCCAGGCAGGTTCGGGAGCACGTGGGGAACGGTTGCAAAAATTACTCGCAGACCGTGGTCTCGGTTCCCGACGTGAAATTGAACGCTGGATCAGCGAGGGGCGAATACAGGTCAACGGGGATGTTGCCAAACCTGGTTTACGGGTTGTGGCAAGTGATCGTATTGAACTGGATGGTGAGTCCCTGGCACCGAAAAAGTATGTTCGCAGTCGTGTTTTGCTCTATCACAAACCCGTCGGACAGATTTGCAGTCGTGATGATCCTAAAGATCGCCTGACGATTTTTACCGATTTACCACCGTTAAAAGACTCTCGCTGGATCTCGATTGGCCGTCTCGATTTTAATACGTCAGGGCTATTATTGTTGACCACGGATGGACAATTTGCCAATCGGATGATGCATCCATCATCACAGATTGAGCGTGAATATTTATGTCGTGTGCGGGGTCGGATTGATCTTGAAAGTTTGAAGAAGCTGCATCAGGGTGTCAAGCTGGATGGTCAGTTGGCTCGTTTCCACAGTATTCATGGCGTTCACAAGACCCGTAGCGGGGGTCAGCAGGGCAGCAATCAGTGGTATCAGGTAGTGTTACGTGAAGGACGATATCGTGAAGTTCGAAGAATGTGGCAGAAAGTTGATTGTACTGTCAGCCGTTTGATACGAATCCGCTATGGCACACTGATTTTGCCAAAAACACTTGCGCCAGGAAACTTTCTGGAGTTGTCTGCGGATGCGATAGAAGCATTGAATACACAGCGACTCGTTCCATAGCGGGTTTTGTGGGCAGACTCCTATCAATATACAACCAGCCTATGAAATTCTCCTGCAGTATTACGGCCCCCAGCATTGGTGGCCGGCGGCTACGCCCTTCGAGACAGCGATTGGTGCGATTCTGACCCAGGCGACTCGCTGGCATAATGCGGTATTGGCTTTGTCGGCATTAGGCCAAAATAGATTGTTGGAACCCGGGGCATTGATTAATTTCGACACCGCAGAGCTGCAATTATTGATTCGACCCGCCGGCTTTTATACCCAAAAAGCGATGCGTCTACAGTGTTTCAGTCAATGGTTACTGGATCACGGTGATTTTACCGGTCTTGAAAGGATGCCGCTAAAAATACTCCGCGAGTGTTTATTGTCATTGTCAGGAATCGGTCCCGAGACCGCAGATTGTATATTGCTGTATGCCTGCAAACGACCGGTGTTCGTCATCGATACCTATACCCGCCGTTTTGTAAAAGTGCTTGGTTATGATGAGTCCTCCATGACCTATGACAGATTACAACAATTGTTTGTAGATGCACTGCCGTGTGATGTAGCGTTGTATAATGAATATCATGCGCTTATTGTCGCTTATGGAAAATCGCACTTCCAAAAAGCCAGCCATCGCGGGATGTTGCCAGAAATGTTGACTGGTGATAGGGTTAGAGATGAGGAAGATGATGTGCCGATCTGGAGAGGAATGTATGACAAATAATCAACCACCGCGACGGCGAAGTGGTTCCAAGAAAGTCTGTCAGGAGCTATTGCAGCAACGGACCGGATTGTTGTTGCAATATTGTCAGGTCAGCGATATATGTGCAAAGGAAAAAGGTACCGCTTCCAACGATTTATTGCGAAGGTTTTGTCAAAATCTTGTTGATTATGTCGCCATGGGACATTTTGCCTTATATGACCGTATCACCAAGGGTGGGGAGCGTCGCCAGCGTGCGCGTGATCTGGCTGAATTAATTTACCCACAAATTCTCGAGTCCACAAATAAAGTGGTCAGCTTCAGTGACCGTTATGCCGAGGCCACGGATAATTTTTCTTTGCAACAGGATCTGTCGACCCTGGGTGAGGTCCTGGCGGGTCGTATTGCTGCAGAAGATAAAGTACTTGCAGAGCTCGTAACCGGTCTCGACTTAAGACCTGTGGAGTCCGCCGGTGCAGCTGTACAAATGACACTACCGACATGAATGAGTCTGTTGGTCTAGGAGGCTGTCAATATCGAAGTGTGTTGTTACTGGTTGTGACCGGATTGTTGCTCTACGGTCTGTTTCGTAGCTCGCCACCGTTGCCGGTATTTGCAGTGTATGACAAGTATTTCCATTTCTTTGGCTTTGCCCTGGTTACCGCTCTCATCCCGTTTGCAATATCCAGACGCTGCTATCGTTACAGTGCATTTTTGCTGGTATTCTTGCTGGCTGTAACATCAGAGTTTATTCAGGCCCGCTGGTTGCCCCACCGGCATTTCGGGGTCGCTGATCTGGAAGCCAATATTGCCGGTATCCTACTTGTGCTCGTGCTGTTGTCGATTGGATTCAGAGTCTTTCGTTCCCGCTGATCGCCGCCGATGTCCATTACACTCTACTGGCATGATTACGAAACATTTGGTCTGAATCCGCGTTTTGATCGGCCGGTACAGTTTGCCGGTTTGCGTACCAATCTGGAGCTGGAAGAGATTGATACGCCTGTGAACCTGTACTGCCAGCCACCCAAAGAACTTCTTCCACATCCCCAGGCCTGCCTCATCACCGGTATAACGCCACAACTGGCGGTCGAGAAGGGTATTCGTGAACAGGCCTTCATCAGCCGGATTCATCAGCAATTGTCGACTCCAGGCACTTGTGGGGTGGGTTATAACTCCATACGCTTTGATGATGAGGTGACCCGCTTCACACTGTATCGAAATTTTTTCGATCCCTATGCTCGCGAATGGCAGGACGGAAACTCCCGTTGGGATTTGATCGATTTGGTTCGAATGACCTATGCCTTGCGACCTGATGGCCTGCAGTGGCCAAAAAATGACACAGGTGATCCGGTTTTCCGACTCGACCATCTCAGCGTTGCCAATGGCATTATCCATGAAGATGCACACGATGCCCTGGCCGATGTTCGGGCAACCCTGGAGTTGGCGAGATTGATCAAACAACAGCAACCCCGTTTATATGATTGGCTGTTTCAACTGCGTGACAAACGAAAAATCGGGCCATTGCTGAATATCCAATCTCATGAGCCGGTAATCCATAGTTCACGGATGTACCCTTCAGCCGTGGGTGCAACCACACTGGTGATGCCGTTGATCAAGGAGCCAAATAATGGCAACGGTGTGCTGGTTTATGATTTGCGCATCGACCCCGCCCCATTTCTGTCCCTGAGCCCGGATGAGCTAAGACTACGTTTATTTACCCCCAGGGATGAGCTGCCGGAGGGGGTCGAAAGATTGCCGGTGAAAGCCGTTCGTATCAACAAGTGTCCAGCTCTGGCCCCGCGACAAACACTGGACGATAAATCTGCTTCCAGAATTGGTCTCGATACTTCTGTTTGTCAACGACACTGGCAGCAGTTGCTTGATCGACCGGTTTTTTTCAAACACCTTGCTCGGGCCTATTCCAGTCGTGATATACAGCGTGGTGGCGATGTCGATGGTGCCTTATATGACGGATTTCTGAATAATGCTGACCGGGCACTGATGGCTGACGTACGCAATGCTACCCCGCAACAATTGGCCACTCGCGATTATCCGTTTACCGATACACGGCTTGTGAAAATGCTGTTTCGTTATCGCGCCCGTAACTGGCCGGATACATTGTCTCCAGATGAGTTGCTGGATTGGCAGGCATTTTGTAATGCTAGACTCGTGGGCGAGAATAATGGACAATGGCTTTCGCTGACGCAGTACCAGCAGGAATTAACGGAGTTACGTCGGCAACATGCCACTGAGAGCGCTAAACTGGTGATACTGCAAGCTCTGGAACAGTGGGGGATTTCTTTGCAGGAAGAAAATGTATCGTCTAAATAAGTTATTTAATAACAATGCTATAAAATTTATTCTTTAAGTAATTTATCAAATTCTTTGGCAGGAAGAACCTGGCTGAAATAGAAACCCTGCAAGCGTTCACATTGCTGTCGTGTAAGCATCTTCGCCTGTTCCCTGGATTCGACACCTTCAGCAACCACAGTCATGCCCAGGTGTTTTGCGATGGCAATGGTTGAGCTGGCCAGTGTTTCATTGCCGGTACGGTTGATATCCATGGTCAATCTGCGATCAATTTTGAGAATATCGATGGGTAAACGGCTCAATTCGGGTATGGAAGTCATGCCGGTCCCAAAATTGTCGGCTGCGATGCGCACCCCGAACTCACGGAGTATCTGCAACTGTTCCAGTGCTTCGGGAGTCAGCTCTCTGAACCGCGACTCACTGATTTCCAGTTCCAGACAGCTTGCCGGAAGTTGGTAGCGCTTGAGGACAGATTCTAAATTGGCAGTAAATTTTTCATTGAGCTGTATAGGAACCAGGTTGATGGCAATATTCATGGCACGATTACCTGATTTTCGCCATTGTGCCAATTGATAACACGCTGTATTGACGATCCAGAGGCCCAATGGGTCGATCAGGCCGTTGTCTTCTGCGGCAGGAATAAAGGCATCTGCACGGATGAGACCGTGTTCGGAAGAGCGCCAGCGTACAAGGGCTTCCATGGAGATGATGTCGTGATTATCGGCAGCACCAAATTGTGGTTGATAATGCAGTTCGAAATGTTTGTTCTCCAGCGAATGCCTTAAACGTGCGCTGAATTGAGAGCGGTTCAATGCAGTTTTGGTGGGTGAACTCTGAAAAATCTGTAGGCCGGTCCCTCCTTTTATTCGCTGTTGGGCCAATGCATTTTCAGCCAGATGTAGCAGCATGGCAGCCGATTCATTATTTTGCATTTGCAAACACGCACCCATGGCAATGCTGATCGAAAAATCCTCTGTCCCAAAATGATAGGGTGAGACAAGTTTTAGCACAGTGGTATGGGCCAGTTCGATTAGCAATTGACGGGATTCAACTTCGAGACAAAGCACTGCGAACAGGCCGCCACCCAGATGCCCGAGTTGGTCTGCCGTGAATTGCATCTGTAGCAAACGGATGCCAACTTCCTTTAATAGATTATCGTTACGGGTCTCACCTAATTCTTCATTGATACTGCGCACATGCTCGATCTTTAGTAGCATGATTCCGAGGTGACCGGTGTTGTCTTGCTGTTTTTTTAGCTGGGATTGAACCCGGGATAAAAAATACTGACGGTTTGACAAGCCGGCAACCGGTTCCAGGTTGAATAGCTGTTGTTTATGGGCCCAAATACCGTCCATGACCATTAACATGCGCTGTTTGTCATAGGCATAGCGTACGACTTTTTGCAGCAATATCTCACTGAGCTGGTTCGGGCTCAATATATCTACAAAATTATCCGGGCTGTTGATCAGATCGCCGATGGCTATCACGGGAATTTCTGCCATGCCACCGGCTATCATCATTTCCTGTTGCGAATCACTATCGGTGAAATCGCCAATAATGACATCCGGCAAGACATTTTTGATGGTCTCGAGTGCGGTAGCGAAGTTGACCTGCATCAGGTGATAACGGTTATTATTATCGAAAGCTTTATTGACGATCCCGATGGTAGAGGATGATCGGGTCAAAGAATTCATTTTTTCCATCGGTCTGGGGATGAATAGAATGATCAATGGGCCATTTAAGCCATCTGCAGATACCTTTGTTAGTCGAGCTGTCTTCAATTTTGCCATGGGTCATTCTTCATGAGTGTGTCGATTCGGTCATCATTCGCTTTCCAGGTGCTCGCCAGCCAACAATCTTTAGCTGGAACTGATGATTCAGCATCAGATGTTTCCGCCAGCCAGGAATTCGCTGACAGTTTTATTCGCTCGATGGCCATGAGTCTGTTGAATTAGTCTCATTTCGAGTAAATATAAAATCGTATCCAATTGATTATATTGATAATAATATTTGTGGGAATAGTACATATCGACTTAATCAACGGACTCATAATGTCCAACTGACTCAAAAGCAGCCAACAAATCCTTGTTATCAAATTTCAAGCGGGAGCTCCTGATTCAGTATCAAATCACTGGATCGTAATCCGTCTAATCTATATCATAGCATCTTGTTATCAAAAGTATGTCTTTGGGCGACAAAATACCCGACATACGGTACTGGAGGTAGGTCATGAGTAAATCCGATTTTTCCTGGAGTCAGTTCTTTATGCGTTTGTTGGCTGCACTGGCATTGGTGTTCGTAACCTATAATCCTGCAGGCTACTCTTATTATCACTGGGCGATTGTGCCGCTCCCGGCATACGATGTGATGAGTATTTTTACCGGCGTGGTCCTGATCATCGGTTGGGTGGTATTTCTGCGTGCTACTTTTCATTCCCTGGGAATCATCGGGCTCTTGCTGGCGGTGGCATTCTTTGGCACTTTGTTATGGTTGTTGGTAGATCGAGGATTGATCTACCTGGGTTCTGGTGGAGCATTGGTGTATCTGATACTGGTCGCAATTGCCGGTGTGTTGTCTGTCGGTATGTCGTGGTCCCATTTACGCCGGCGCATGTCAGGCCAGCTCGATGTCAATGATGATGAATGACCGTCACTTGTTGAATTGCATGACTTCAGTCGCTGCCCAGGTTTTTGCGATGCTGTATGGCCCATAAATCTGCATAAATCCCGCCTCTTACGAGCAGATCCTGATGTTGGCCCCGTTCCGCGATCCGCCCCTGATCGAGTACCAAAATGGTATCGGCGTTCACAATGGTCGAAAGACGGTGAGCAATGATGAGACTTGTGTGTTCACTGGCAACTTTTTGCAGCGCGCCCTGGATTTCACGTTCGGTTCGTGAGTCGAGTGAGGATGTGGCTTCATCCATGACCAGGATGGCCGGATTTTTCAGCAGGGTTCTAGCGATGGCTATTCGTTGTCTTTCTCCTCCTGATACCTTTAAGCCCCGTTCGCCAACGATGGTTTGATAGCCATCGGGTAATTGGTCGATGAATTCGTCCAGACGGGCGTCTTTGGCAGCCGTGATGATTTCCGCATGACTCGCGGTCGGGCGGCCGTAACGGATATTGTATTCAATGCTGTCATTAAATAACACTGTATCCTGAGGCACGATCCCGATACTGTTTCGCAGACTATGCAGGCGTAATTTGCGTATGTCATACCCGTTGATTTCAATACTCCCGGCGCTGACATCATAAAATCGGAACAGCAGTCGTGGCAGTGTGGATTTTCCGGCACCGCTGTGACCGACAATGGCCAGGGTGTGACCGACAGGAATCTCGAAACTGATTTGATCCAGAATCGGTCGGTCGGGGTGGTAATGAAAGCAAACGGCATTAAAGCGAATCGAGGCGGATCCAGCCGGCAGGTCGATTGCATCTTTTGCATCGCTGATTTCCGGTTTTTCATACATAAGTCTGAACATCCGTTCCATGTCAGTCATGGAATGACTCAGTTCACGGAATACCGTGCCAAGAAAATTGAGTGGAATATAAAGCTGGATCATGAATCCATTGATCAGAACAAAATCACCAAGACTCAACTCGCCCTGGATAACACCCTGTGCTGCGAGTATCAGGATCATGGTCAGGCCGATTGCGATAATGAGGCCTTGACCGATATTGAGCGCAGCCAGTGACCATTGGCTTTTTACAGCGGCCGTTTCCCATTTGCGCAGATATTGATGATAACGATCGAGTTCGTTGGTTTCATTGCTGAAATATTTGACCGTTTCAAAATTGATCAACGAATCCATGGCGCTGGTGCTGGCCATCGATTCCATTTCATTCATACGAATACGAAACTTCAGACGCCAGTTCATTACGATATAGGTCAAGGTAAAATAACAGAGCATTGCGGCCAGGGTGATGAGTGCAAATACAGGCTGGTACTGATAAAGCAAAATTCCGGTGACTGTGAGGATCTCGAAGATTGTTGGGACAATGCTGAAAATCAGCATACGCAGCATCTGCCCGATGGAGCGGGTACCGCGCTCCATGTCCCGGGCTACACCGCCCACTTTGCGGTTGAGATGAAAACGAATCGATAACTGTTGCAGATGTTCAAATACCTTCAGCGAAACGACCCGGATCACACTCTGGGAAGCCACCGCAAAAACGATGCTTCGTAGCTCGTTAAATAAAGATGTCGCCAAACGCAGGCAACCGTAGGTCACCAGCAACAGTAATGGCAGGGCCAGGGCGGTTGCCGGGAGGCTGCTTGCATCCAGACGGTCGATAATCCCTTTCAACGCCAGTGGAACACCGATGTTGGCCAGCTTTGCCAGCATCATGAACAGTAATGCCAGACCGATCCGGCCACGAAACTCCCATAAATACGGCACCAGCGCACGAATGGTCTGCCAGTCCTGACGATGTTTTTCGGGTAATTCGGTGCGGGAACGATGGTGCATACTGGATTCTGATCCTTGCAGGGGTGGGCGTTTCTTGATCCAGACATTATCGCATGAACCAGGGTCCTCCATCCTGCAAGTACTCCCGATAGTCTCGGATTCGCTGTCTGTTTTTGCGTTCTTTGGCTAATGGGCAAAAGGATTTGAAATCGGACAATAAATCCTAGGACTGCAGTTGGCCGTGTGAGATAAAAATAAAAAATAAAGCATTGAAATATAAGTAATATATAGAATATTTTTGATAAATACGATATACTTTCACCGTGCTTTGGAGGAGAATTTC
>CAZTLH010000012.1:0-15767 GCA_964614335.1 uncultured Gammaproteobacteria bacterium | reverse complement strand
CTATTTAACGAAAATGAGCGGAAAAATGGACCAAAGTCCGCTTTTCCGCAGTAGGTCTCTCTATTCTCGGACAGCCTCCTAGAACCCGGCCCGCATTGCAGAAGCAGAAGCTGCGATTGTATTTCATCTTCCTGAACAAATGAAGTGCTGCGTCTCAGGCTGCCGTCAGCCAAGGAAATGCCGACTGCATTTATGTTCGATGGCCAAGAGGCAAAAATAGCTCAAAAACACCCAGCAAATCCCGTGTTTCATGATTATGGTGGGAGAAACTGACCTGGAAAAAATGCTCTTGGACGGTTCAAGTAGCGGCTTATAAGAGGGCCAGTATGAACAGCAGCAGAAGAGAGTACTCGACCAGGAAAGCAACTTTGTTTGTTGTTAATTCTTCGCTGCAATAAACTGTCGGGAAGTCAATATCATGACTTCCCGACAAACAACAAATTCAGCTGTAAGGCCAGCCCTGCTGACCCTACTTCCAGACTGGGTTGCCGGCGGTATCACGCAGCACGTTCTTCCAGGTGGCGCGTACAAGGTTGGATACACTATCCGGTATCGGCACATAGTCCAGTGACCTGGCCGCTGTAGCACCGTTTTTATAACTCCAGTCAAAAAACTGTAACACTTCTTTGGCCTGTGCGGGGTTAGTCTGCTTCTTGTACATCAGGATAAAGGAAGCACCGGTAATGGGCCAGGACTTGGCTCCCGGCTGATCGGTCAGGACAATATAATAGCCCTTGGCATGCGCCCAGTCGGCTCCAACTGCCGCCGCCTGAAAGTTTTCGGCTGTTGGGGCGACATAATTCCCGGCCTTGTTCTGCAACAATGCAGTTGCCATATGGTTCTGCAGCGCATAGGCATATTCCACATAGCCGATTGAACCTTTCAGTTTCTTGACGAATGCGGCTACACCTTCATTGCCCTTGCCGCCTACGCCGGCAGGCCAGGCTACTGCCTTGCCATTACCCAGGGTATCGGCCCAGGACTTGCTCACCTTGGTCAGATAATTGGTGAAGATCCAGGTCGTACCCGATCCATCGGACCGATGCACAATATTGATGTTCTGATTCGGCAATGCCAGATCTTTATTCTCGGCCACAATACGGCTGTCATTCCATTTGCTGATTTTTCCGAGAAAAATGTCAGCCAGCGTGGTCGCCGATAGTTTGAGCTGGTTGGCTTTGATACCGGCTATATGCACGACCGGTACCACACCACCCATGACCATCGGATACTGCATGAGACCAAACTTGTCCAGCTCGGCAGGTTTCATCGGTGCATCCGAGGCGCCAAAGTCTACAGTCCGCGCCTTGATCTGCTTGATGCCGCCACCAGAGCCAATCGATTGATAATTGAGTTTCTTGCCGGTTTTTTTGTTATAGACATAGGCCCATTTGGCATAAACCGGATAAGGAAATGTAGCGCCGGCACCATTGATTGTCGCCGCCTGTACGGCAAATGATGATGACAGGGTGATCGCTGCCATCATGGCTGCAGCCACCAAACCACGCTGCAACCGCCCGCTCTCGTCCCGTAGTGATGTCTTGATCATCGATATATCCTCAAGATATTGGAAGTTTTAGGAGCCGGCAGTATGTCGAATGAATGTTACAAAGTTATGACACGAAAAAAATATCCTCCAGCCGTCCGGGGGTGCTACTGCAGCCAGTTGTTCACTTTCTTCAGGTCAGCTTCTTTGAGGACACCCGCCGCCTGTTTTAAACGTAACAGATTGGTGATGTAGTCATAACGGGATTTTAAATAATCGCGCTTGGCCCGAAACAGGTCGCGCTGGGCATCCAGTACATCCAGATTAGTGCCAAGACCGGCGACAAAGCCTTCCTGTTTGGCCCGCAGGGCGCTCTCACCCGCACGTACTGCCAGTTTCAGGGCTTCCATTCGCTCCAGACTGCTGTTGGTATTGTGATAGGCCGCACGTACTGCCCGGTCGATGGAACGGGCCGCCGTTTCCAGCTGCTGCTGAGCGGCATCAATTTGATAGCCGGCGGCGCGACTCCGGGAGTCGATACTGCCACCCTGATACAGATTCATCGAAAAAGAAAGATTGATACTGTTGCTGAAAGCATCACTGCCACCACTGAAACCGCCATCACTGTGTTGGCCACTGTGACTCAGGGCCAGTGCAAGTGTCGGTGTTCGCGCGGCCCGGGCTATCTTGAGTCCTTTTTTGGCAATTTCTACAGCCAGCCGACTTTGTGCCAGGGTAAAATTCTGATCCTTCGCAGTCCGTAACCATTCGTCCAGCTGCCTGGGTCGTGTTGCTGCCAACAAGGCAACCGGGGACAACAGTGCCAGATCAGGGACATCAGTGCCGATAATCTCGGCCAGGCCACGGCGGGCATCTTCAAGTGCATTGACAGCCGTTATTTCAGCGGCCTTTGCTGAGGATTGCCTTGCTTGCGCATCATACAGATCGGTGCGTGTGCCAAGACCCACCTTTAGACGTTCCTTGGCCAGTAATAGCTGTCGTGATATGGCCTGGGTTTCCGCCTGTGATGTGCCGATATCATCCTGTGCGGCAAGTATTGAGAAATAAGCCACGGCCACACGGATCAGTAAATCCTGTCTGCTTGCTGCCAGTTTCTGGTTCGCAACACTGACCTGATCATCGGCCTGTGACACGGCCAGGTCGAGGGGTTTGTTATACAGTGGACGTGACAATGACAGGCTATAGCTGCCTTTGCCATAAGTCGTCGACTGATTGCCAGATGTCGAGGTCGACAGATGATCATTGTTTTCACCGGCCTGGATGGTGGCATTGACTGCAGAATTTGTTGCCGCTTCTGCCTGTATACGGGATTCTTCCGCAGTTTTGAAATTAAAACCTTCTACTTTCAAAACCGGATCCGAACGCAATCCCTGTTGATACATCTGCCATAAATTATCTGCTGTGGCCTGGTGTGATATCGATAGCGTGGCAGCCAGTGATACCACCACTGCCAATACATAACGGCCTTTGAATGTTCTGGACATAAACAAACGCTAGAACACAAACGAGGGGCGCGGTGTTACCGTAGCCTCTGCGTTCAACATTGGTGGCAAAGTGGTATCCAGGATACGGGTTTCGGTCCAGTTTGCATCGTCTACACGGCGCAGACACCGTGCCTCCATCACTGGATCATCGCCAACAATTGCCACCAAACGACCACCCGGGTGCAACTGTTCCTTCAAGACCATAGAAACTTCAGGGACCGACGCAGTTAATAAAATCGCATCATAAGGGCCCGAATCAGGCAGACCAGAACTCCCATCGCCACCGATGATCTCGACATTTTGCACCCCCTGCTGATACAGATTCTGCTCGGCCTGATGGGCCAGATCTTTGAAGATCTCCAAGCTGTATACCGTATCAGACAATGAGGCCAGCAATGCCGTCATATAGCCACTGCCGGTGCCAATTTCCAGCACCTTGTCAGTAGCCTGCAGTTCCAGCACCTGTAACAACCGGGCTTCCAGTCTCGGTGACATCATGACCTGACCATGACTCAGCGGCAATTCCATATCCGCAAAAGCCAGACAGCGATACTGCTGTGGCACAAAGGCCTCTCTGGGCAGATGACTGCAACTGGCCAGGACATCCTCATTCAGAACCTTGCATGGCCTGATCTGTTGCGAAATCATATTCAAACGCGCTTGCTCAAAATTCATCTTCAACCCACCAAAATACAATGAAAAGTTACCCCGAAAACCGACCCTATTATAGCAGTGAAAGAAGACGTTCACACCCGGCAAAACAGACACCAGCAAAGCAGTTCAGCAGGAACTCCGGTTAACCCTGACTTGCCGACTGTTTTTTTCGCCCGAAGGCCATAAATGTCCCAAATCGCCCCCAAAACAGCCCACAAACGAGCAGGCGACATCATAGGAAATGAAATGACCGTCAGAGAGTACCGTTTCAATGGTTTTTTCTAGTGGATCGATTTGTTTGCGCATTCCGGGGTTATAGTGCTCCTTTAATAGTCACTCGGCTTCTCGATCCTCCCAGGCTGTTTTTACTTTCACTTCTTCGATAAGAAACCGTATGCCCTGGTTGTCCGATGGGTTCAGCCAGAGCATCTTTTGAAATATATGTTCCACTTCATCAAAGCGCCCAAGATGCCAGAGGCTCAATCCATAGCCGTGCATGCAACGTAGAAATGGGCGGTTGTCGATAAAACCCCACGGTAGCACGCCAGTAAAGTCATCACCAAGCGTCAGTTCGCCGATACGCAAACCAACTTCGTAATGCTGGATGGCAACTTGTGGTCTGTGATCAAAAACGAAATTTCCCAGATGTGAATGGGCATCGAGACAGCGCAGGTCTGCTTGGCAAAGCGCCATTAAAATCATGATCGCCTGTTCCTGCTCATCGCCATTGTTGAGATCGATGGCCCGGGTGATAGGATCATTAAAGGGATCGTCAGGGGTTTCGCCTGGCAATACCTGTTCCAGCTCGAACATGGGGCGGGGGCCGTAAGCGATAATCGGTCTGACCCATTCCTCGATGAGTTCTTCTTCTCCCCAGTATTTTTCTTTGGGTTCCCACATGCCCCTATCGGCAAGCTTTAGGGGTTCCAGATCAAGCGCCTTCGCGTCGATTCGAGTTGACTGAATTTCGCCGGAGAGATAGGGATGGCCGGCATAACGCCACTGCTTTTTCGGTATGACCGTGACAATGGCGCCAGGCACCAGCTCCCAAAGGTGGCCTGCGCGTAGGGTAATGACCCGGCCGCTTTCCAACAAACGGCAGCGGGCGGCCCGATCCTTGACCGCAAGGGCTACCAGTTCGACCGGTTTGCTCAGGTCGATGTCACCCGCTGCCGCATTGTGCTGCGCTCGGCGTCGGCGAGGTTTCTGCGTTTCGGAAGGATAAGGATCGAGTTTGAGCCACCTGCGGTAGGCGGCGATGTATTGAGCCCCTGACGAGGCCTGTGGCAATACCATATCGGAGGCCGCAAGCACATATTCGAAGCCGTCTTCTCGGCGGAATTTTGCCGTCAGCCCCCGTCTTTCGTTACCGTCGTACTCTATCGCTATCACCGAAACCGGTTCCCCAATGACGAAAGCGTCGGCAGGCAACACGATATAGTCCTCAAAGGCCTGCAGGAAGGCCCTGAACTGCTCATCATCACCATATGCATCGACAGTGATCTGCTCAATCATTGTGTCCAAAGTGCCGAGTTCCTGGCTCTTTTTCAGGTCCATCTTCTATTGCTCCTGCCAGATGCCGGCTTTTACCAGACGTTGAATCAAGGCCTTGCGCCGCAAGTGTCCGGCCATGAACTTTTTTAATTCTTGTCGGAATTGCTTCCTGGTTGCAAAAAGCGTATAGGCTTCGGAGACATCGATAAGGGTTTGGCAGGCTTGACCATACCCGCGCCCCGATCCGCGCTCGACGGATTCCCGCACCAACGCCCAGGCCATGGGGAAATTATTGGACAGGGATTTTAGATACGCCTCACGTTGCTTGCGGCGTTGGATCTCCTGTTTTTTGTGCTCGTTTATTTGCTTTTCCAGCCGGATTTGTCGGGCTTTGTCAGCATTTTTCCGCAGTTTTCCCACCGTACGCTGGGGTACATCGGTATCGTCCATCTGAAGGCCGCACCGCCATGATGCGAACCGGTTCTTGATGGAACGTTCTGCCTGTTGTCCTTTGCCCTCATCTGGGCAGGGTCTTAATCCATTTATCCATTTCCTGTCGTAAAATTCTTGCTTTCGGTGCAGCCTGGCTGCCCATGCCGGCGCCAGCCAGCAGATCCGGGTCCACCTCGAGAAATTCGGCGAGTGCCTGCTGTGCTGTTGTCAGGCTTCCCAATCCACTCACGGATAGTGACTCTATTTCATCATCCATCATTTCTCCGGCAACGGCCGCCAGCCAACCGATATACAAGCTCCGCAGATCTCCGCGCAGTAGCTCATCCCGTACCGGAGCCAGACGCCCCATCCAGCTGCTGCCCCCTTCCATGTCGAAACAGTCGTAGTCTTCCGACTCCTCCACGTTCCAGGTAATGATCCAATGAGCCTTGGTGGCTTTGATATCCAGCAGGCAAGGTACGGCCGCAGCTTTGGCCGTCTCTTTGGTTAGTGCATCTATGGGCAGACGCACCATGAAAATAGCTGTCCTCCAGTTGGCCACATAGACATGAGCATCAAAATACCGCTGCATCAGCTTTTCGGGGTCGCCTTTGAAATCGCCCCAATTGTATTCGTTGGTAAAGCTGACCGGCGTAATCGTGGCCCTTGTTGAAAGTGCCCGCAACTCGGCCATCTCGTCCGTTGTCAATGGCCGGTTGATGGCCAGAAACTCGTAATACTGGTATTCGCTCATGGCTTTAGTATCAAGCAGTTACAATAATGCAAGGGTTTCCGATATATTCAATTCGATCATTTGTTCCATAGCCTTAGCGTGAATAGCTCCTCATCTTCGATCAATTCCGGTGTTGTCCCGTTGTGTTCCTGCATCCCTTTTCTGATTTTTCAGGAGGCTGTCTGAGAATAGAGGCCCTACTGCACGGAAAAGCGGCTTAGCCCCTACAAAAACATTCCGCTGTGACGATGGATAAACTGGCCAGCCCCCTTTTCCTGTTGCCACTGCCCGTCAACCACAATACTTTTACCGCGCAACAACGTTCGCACCGGCCAGCCTTTGACCTGCATCCCCTCATAGGCGTTGTAGTCAACATTCATGTGATGGGTTTTGGCGGAAATCGTGTGTTCTTTATCCGCATCCCAAAGCACGATATCGGCATCCGAGCCGACAGCAATGGTCCCTTTGCGCGGATACAAACCCAGTGCCTTGGCAGGATTGGTCGCTGTTATGGCGACAAAACGGTTAATATCAAATTTTCCGCCATTGACGCCATTGTGATACATCACCGGCATCCGGTCTTCGATACCCGGAATCCCATTGGGAATCTTGTGAAAACCTTCCTTGCCAAGTTCCTTGCCCGGCTTCTTGCCGTCCTTGCCGCCATCGAAATTAAACGAGCAGTGATCTGTGGCGACAAACTGCAAGGTGGTATCGGCCAGTGAACGCCACAAATATGCCGCGTCTTTTGGTGTTCTGACCGGTGGTCCACAGGCCCATTTGGCCCCTTCGTAACCATCGCCCTGCATGTCTGTTTCAAATTTGAACATATATTGGGTACAGGTCTCGCCCATGACTTCGTAACCCCGTGACCGACCCAGCGCCATCTCCACCACGGAATCCTCACAGGTCATGTGGACGACATACAAACGACAGCCCGTAACCCCGGCGATCGCGATCGCCCGCCCGGTGGCCTCGGCTTCAATTTCCCTGGGATGCGCAGTCAAATGATAACGTACCCCGGTTTTGCCGGCGGCGATCAGTTGTTTTGTCACAATATCCGTGACATCGCCATTTTCGGCATGCACCATCACCAGCACACCGGCTTTTTTTGCCGCCTGCATTACCTGAAAAAGGGTGGTATCATCGACCATGAACAGGCCTTTATACTGCTGGAAGACCTTGAGACTGGATACACCGGCCCCAGGGAGCTGCTCGATCTCATGCACCACGGCCTCACCCGGATCGGTGACGGCAATATGGAAGCCGTAATCGATGACGGCATTATCGGCGGCCTTTTGTTTCCACAGCTCGACCCCCTGAAGCAGGGTTCCGCCTTTTTGCTGCAGGGCATAATCGACGTGTGTGGTGGTCCCACCAAAGGCAGCGGCCCGTTGCCCGGTAAAGAAATCATCGGCAGTGGTCGTCCCGCCGAATGGCATGTCGAGATGGGTATGAGCATCGATACCACCGGGCAGAACCAGTAATCCACTGGCGTCGATCACTTGCGCGTCGTCATCCGGCAGGTTTGAACCCAATAATGAAACCCGCTCGCCCTCGATCATTACATCTGCAGCGAAGGTATCTCCCGCGGTCACTACCGTACCATTTTTGATCAATGTTTTCATCGCAATACTCCCTCAAATAGTAGCGAAAGAATACGACTCCAGCAACCAAATGTCTACAGTATTATGAGATTTTCAGAAGTTCAAATGAACCCAGGATTTGCCGGTCGTCTGGAATATCTGCATGGCCAATCCAGATGCCATAAAATCACAATGAACATATCCAGCCAATTCCGGTCTTAACTGGAAAGATCCGAATAGATACATATGCTGAACAAAATCCGTCAAAAACTTGGGCGTTCACTGGCCAAATATCTGAGTCGCCCTTTACCGGGATATACTGCATTCTCGGTAAAAAGCACGGAAAAATTACGAACAATTCTGCAACCAGGAGATATCGTACTGGTGGAAGGCGACACGCGGATCAGCGTGGTCATCAAATACCTCACCCAGTCGACCTGGTCACATGCGGCCCTCTATGTCGGCCCGGAGGCGGCGCTGGAAAACATTCATGGCCACCGTTGTGAATTAATTGAAGCCGACCTGGAAGAAGGGGTCATTGCGGTTCCGCTAGCCAAATACGCCGAATTCAATACTCGAATCTGTCGACCGGTCGGTCTGGACGATAGCCGCTGCCAACAGGTTGTACAGTTCCTAGTTGATAGCCTCGGAAAATCCTATGATTTGAAGAACGTCACTGATTTGATGCGTTATTTGCTTCCAAAACCGCCTGTTAATTCCAGATATCGACGACGGCTGCTGGCGGCTGGCAGCGGTGATCCGACCCGGGCCATTTGTTCGACCCTGATCGCGGAAGCCTATCAGGCTATCGGCTATCCCATATTGCCAATTATTGAACACCGTCATACCCCTTATCGCTACAACGAGCAGGAAATCCTGCATATTCGCCATCACAGTCTATTCACACCACGCGACTTCGACCTGTCCCCTTATTTTAAAGTCGTAAAGCCTACACTCGAGGGTGGTTTTGATTACCAGAAACTGCTGTGGGGCAAAGACTGAAAACCAGGAGGTGTCCGCGAACAGAAGCCACTCCAAAAGAGACAAAATAATTCACGTTTCATCAACCCGGCGGGAGCACATGACCGGACAGTAGCAGTGATATCGAGAGGAATAGAAGATCAGACTGCCAATACAGAGGGCCGCGGTGGAGCGGGTGATGGGAATCGAACCCACGTCATCAGCTTGGGAAGCTGAGGTTCTACCATTGAACCACACCCGCCTGGAATCCGGCCTGCTCATTATGCCGCTGGAATTTAGATCGTCAAGTCTTATCCTCCGGATTTCCGACTTCGCGTGAATGACAGCTGTGGCTACAGATATGAAACTCGGGGTTTATTGGCGGCTTTCATGCCAGTCGGTGAGTATATTCACGACAATTAATGAAGACTTTTCAAGTTAAATGAGGGAACTGGATGCAACGAATAAGAATAAGTTGTGAGGACGAAGCGAACCACAACCGATTCTTATTCAATATCTGGTGCAATATCTGGTTATTTTCCCTATATTCTGGCAACACTACTTACAAGCCAATTGTTTCGGCAAAATACGCATTTTCGAAAATTTTAGTTGTTTTATTAAACAACTTGGGAAATTCATTTTTAATAACTAATTCTAATGACACAATAATTTCACTTATCACTTCATCAGCAGAATAATCAGGAGATGACTCAACATGAAGATGCATATGGTCATAACCTACACACAAAACGGTTAATGTAGCGTTAAAACGGCCGCCGATTATATCGAAAATTTCTTTCGATTCCATCAATCTTTCAGAAATTGTTGAAAATAATTTCTTTCGCTTCTCTGTAATTAAACAGACATGATAATTCAAACTCGAAAACACTTTATCAGGATCTTGCTTCAATTGTTGAAGGGCACAAGCCTTTAACCATTTTTGACCTTCGGATAACTCCATTGATTCATTATCAATTTTGAGATCCTTATAAATATTTTTGGCTTCGCCAACAGCTGATAAATTCGGTTTGTACGCGTAGCACTCAACAACATTACATGTTTCTTGAACTGAACGTGTTAAGTCACACAAAATATTTTCGTGGAATGAGTAATTTTTACATAAAATGCACGTTCCAGAAATTACTGGATTGTAGTATTTAAAACAATTTTTACATTCAACCACTACATTTAATTCACTCGATTGATCATTAATAGAAATACACATTCCCTGTAATTCTTGCAACCTAACTCTTATGCTGCAGAGCCTTGATATCAGCTTCCACCATTTCTGCGGTGATTGTCGCCAGGGTGTGCTGACGCTGCCAGCCCAGTTGATGCTCGGCTTTAGCCGGATTGCCGTGTAAGACTTCGACCTCGACCAGTCTGAAATATTGCGGGTCAATACTGACCCGGGTCACCCCATGCTGATCGATACCCAGTTCTTCCAGACCAGCGCCCTGCCAGTGGAGTTTTAGATCAATTGCTGCAAAGGCATTTTCGGTAAATGTGCGCACGGTCCCGGTGCTGCCACTGGCGATGATATAGTCATCGGGTTGTGTCTGCTGCAACATCAACCACATGGCATTGACATAATCTTCGGCATGACCCCAGTCACGCCGGGCATTGATATTTCCCAACGTGATCTGTTGTTGCTGACCGAGGTGGATACGGGCTACGCCATGGGTGATTTTACGGGTCACAAAGTTCAGACCACGCAGATGGGATTCATGATTAAATAATATCCCGGAACAGGCATAGAGCTTATAGGCCTCACGATAGGTGGACACTTGCCAGAATGCGGCAACCTTGGCAACTGCATAGGGACTCCGCGGATGAAATGGTGCTGTTTCATCCAGCGCTTCGCCCCGGGTACCACCATAGCATTCACCTGAAGCGGCGTTAAAAAGGCGCACTGGTCTTTTTAAAAAACGCACCACTTCCAGCAAATTCATGATGCTCAGGGTATGGCTTTCCAGTGTCTCGACCGGCATCTGAAAAGACACGCCCAGGGAGCTCTGACCGGAGAAATTATAAATTTCATCCGGTTGCACCTTGTCTACGGTATATAACACACTGCGAAAGTCGGTCGGAGACATTGAGTACAGCTCGACCCGATCCGCCAGATCAAGTTGATGCAGATTGCTGAAACGTGACATTCGCGCATCACGCGATGTACCGGCAACACGATAGCCTTTGTCCAGTAACATGCGGGCGAGATAGGCACCATCTTGACCGGAGATGCCACAAATTAGTGCTGTTTTCGTCAAATCATGAACTCACAGATAGGTTATCGGGTCGGTGTTACCGTTCCCGCCAATGTCAAAAGAACTTTACAATCCAAAGCAATCCCACCAGAAACCAGTATCTGCAGTGGCTGCCACCAACACAGAGTTATCATCTACTTTTTTCGCTCGATTGAATACAGTATTGTAACTGTTGCAAAAATATATTGCAGCGGGTGCAAACATTGCACGAGAGCTCCCTTGTGGATTAGAAAATACGAGATTTGTTGGCTGTTTATAGCCATCGAGCGAGGATACAGCCGGCAAATCCTCTGGATTCCCGCCTTCGCGGGAATGACAGCGGTGGATACAAAGATGAAATGCTAGATTTGTTGGCTGCTTTTGAGCCTGTGGGTCATTTAAGACCATCGAGTGAGGAAACAGTGAGCAAATCCCTGGCTGGAGGGAGAAACTGAATATTGTTCTATGCCGATAGGACTCGTCAGGTCAGACCAGACCTTCTTTACCAGCCGGAAGAGGGTTTAAAGCGATCCCCATAGCTTCCGGCCAACAACTCCAGACGTTGCAATAAAGCTTCCCGGCCAGCCTGCTCACGATAATGCATCGGACCACCACGGAAGGGGGCAAATCCGGCGCCAAAGACCATGCCGACATCCGCCAGATCGGCATCTTCGACAATACCTTCCGCCACAGCGGCTACACATTCGTTCAGTAACGCCAACACCAGACGATCGGTGACTTCAGGATCAACCTCTGTTTTGAGTTTGGTTTTTCGCGGCTTGCCTTTTTGCCAGGAATAAAACCCGGCTCCTGTTTTACGCCCCAGTTTGCCACTTTCAACCCGGGCCCGTAACAGATCGATTGCCGTGCTGTGTGTAAGCTGCAAATTTTCCGCGACATGCAGACAGATGTCGAGGCCCACGGCATCTGCCAGCTCCACCGGCCCCATCGGCATACCAAACACCTCAGCTGCCGCATCGATGGCCTCTGCCTCCAGTCCTTCCTGCAGCATCTCAACTGCTTCCATCAAATACGGACCCAGGATTCTGTTCACCAGAAAACCCGGCCGGCTTTTGACCGGCAATGGCAGACGTTTGATTGCCGTGACAAATGCCGCAGCGCGGTTGATGGCAGTTTTCGTAGTTTTGGGGCCATAGACGATTTCAACCAACTGCATTTTTGCCACCGGGTTAAAAAAATGCAGCCCCAATAACCGCCCCGGATGTTTCAGGCCCTGACTGATTTCAGACAAGGGAATACTGGAAGTATTGGTCGCGAGTATTGCATTCTTGCGTAATTGCGGCTCAATGTGGGCAAATACCTGTTGTTTGATGCCGGCATCTTCAACGATGGCCTCGATCACGACATCGGCCCGGACTACCCCCAGACCTGCCTGATCGGGTTGTAGACGATCCATAAAAGCGGTAACCAAACGGGGTTTTCGGAGCTTTTTGACCGCCAGCTCCCGGGCCCGTGCCAGGGCCTTACCGATCACCTCTTGCGACATATCCTGTAGTGTCACCTGCAAGCCCTGGAGCGCACACCAGGCTGCAATATCTCCACCCATGACACCTGCGCCGATGACATGAACATGGGTAAATTCTGTACCGGCCGGGGCCTTGTCGGCCAGCGCCTTGAGACGCTGTTGCAACAGGAACAGACGCACAAGGTTCTGGGCACTGTCTCCAAGGACCAGATCAGCCACCGAATTACGTTCAGCAACAAACAGTTCATCGCTAGCCGCACCATGACGTGACCAGATATCGATCAAGGCAAATGGTGCCGGATAATGACTGGCCTTGAGATTCCTCAAACCCAGCTGTCGACGCAAATACGCCGCTGTTGCCTGACGCAATACCGGTTTATCGGCCAGTGCGGGCAAAAAACCCGCAACCTTTGCCGGTCGGTCATTCAGCAAAACCTGGAGGGCTACCCGATCCAGGTGTCTCCGGGGAGCGATCTGGTCAACCAGACCGATATGCCGGGCCCGGCTTGCCGATACACGTCGACCACTGAGCATCAGTTCCATGGCCACCGGAGCACCCAATAAGCGGATACTGCGTACGACACCACCAAATCCGGGATGGATGCCCAGCATGACTTCCGGTAGGCCCAGACGTGTGGACGGTGTGTCTTCGGCGACTCGGTAACGACAGGCCAGTGCCATTTCCAGACCCCCACCCAGACAATGCCCATGAATACGGGCACAGGTCGGCACCGGTAAGCCGGCCAGCTGCTGATACACATCCTGCGCCAGCTGCATAAATTCCAGCGCCTGGGACCGATCGACAACCCGGGAAAAAGATTTGATATCCGCACCGGCAATAAAACCCGCGGGCTTGGCCGAAGCCAGAATCAAGCCACGTGGCAATGTCTGTTGCAGGTCATCAAGCTGTTTTCCAAGCGCTTCCAGAACCTGCTGGTTGATGGTATTCACGGCAACAGCCGGCACATCAAGCCATAACCAGGCCACATCCTGGTCGTCGGTTTTGAGTTGCCAGATTGCCGGGGATTTGAGATTACTGTCGTTCATGACCCTACACTCTTTCGACCATCATGGCGCCACCCTGACCACCACCGATACAAAGACTGGCAATACCGGTTTTGGCCTTCTGCTGCTGCAATGTATGCAATAAATGCAGAACAATACGGGCACCACTGGCGCCGACCGGATGACCGATCCCGATGCCGCCACCGTCAATATTCAGCCGTTCGCGGTCAATGCTACCAAATGCCTTTTTCAAACCCAGCTGTTGTTGACAATAATCCGTATCCTGCCAGGCGACCAGACAACCCAGCATCTGGGCAGAAAATGCTTCATTGATCTCCCAGTAATCGATGTCTTCGAGTTTACTATTGCGACGCTGCAACATGGTGGTAATTGCATGCACCGGCCCCAATCCCATATACGCCGGGTCCAAGGCTGCCCATTGACAATCCACAATACGACCCAGAACCGGCAGGTCGTGGCGTTTTACCGCCTCTTCGCTGGCCAGAATCAGAACCGCAGCGCCATCCGTAATCTGGGCGCTATTACCGGCAGTAACACGACCACCTACCGGATCAAATACCGGCCGCAGCTTTGCCAAAGATTGTATGGAACTATCACGGCGCAGACCGTTATCCGCATCATAGACACGACCCTTTTGGTCGAATAAAGGGACGATTTCCTGTAACCGCCCTTCGTCCTGGGCCGCGGCCAGACGGTGGTGGGATTCGACAGCATAGGCATCCATAGCCTCGCGATCGATACCAAATTGCTGTGCAATTTTCTCTGCCGTCTGCCCCATGGAGAGACCCACAACGGGATCTCGCAAGCCACGCAACAAACCAATAACCGGTTTCAAATAGCGGAGTCGCAGCGTCGTCACGGCCTGCAGCTTTTGCTGCCAGCCACGCGCCCTGTTCAAACCCGCCAGCCAGGTGACCATTTCATCCTGCCACAACAACGGGGCATGACTCATGGCTTCCACGCCACCTGCCAGCACCATCTCGGAACGACCACTGCTGATATTCATAGCCGCCGCATCGAGGGCTTGCATTCCTGAAGCACAGTTGCGTTGTACCGTCCAGGCCGGGACCCAATTACCACAACCACTGCGCAGGGCAATTACCCGGGCAATATTGACTTCATCCGGACCCGGGATGACACAACCAAATATGACTTCATCGAATACAGTGGGTTCGAATGGCTGTGCCAGCAACAAGGCCCGACAGGCAGCAGTGGCCAAATCAGCCGCCGGGAAAGGCCCTGGTTTACCCGCTGCCTTCAGAAACGGCGTTCTTCTGCCATCGACCACCAATACCGGACGACCGCTGTACATCAGACAACCACCGTTGTGTTATTCCATTCCATAGCATCTTTGAGTGTAGCATAGAACATTAGTTCAACAGCATCAGGGATACAGTGTATCAGGAACTGCCAACCGGTGGATTGCGAACAATATTTCACCAGGTTCACAGTCCAGATTGGTTATGGCAGTTTGCGTATCCCCAGCTGATATTCTGTAGCTTGATGCGGGTGATACAGTTCCAGGGCAGGTAATAACAGCTGAGAGCCGTGATCTTTGGCCCAGTCTTTCATCCCCTGATAAGCCTTGTACGAGCCCAATAACTTGCCACCGGAAAAACGCACACGCAGAATCGGCCTGGCCGGAAATACCGCCTGCTGTAAAGATTCCGGGACAGGGTCAGTGTTGGCAAGCAGATAGCCGACCTGGCTGCGCAGATTTTCTGGCTTGATTTTGCCCGTATCATCCATCAACAAAGCAAACGGTGTGTCTGTTTTTACTCCGGCCTGCTCAAGCACACTGGCAACTTGTTTGATGACCGCTCCGATCTTGTCATAGGGGCCGGTGCGCGGCAAATAGGCCATACGATACGCGGGTGCCTGTATCGACTCGATCACTACCTGCGAAAAAAAACCCAGGTAATACAAGACCAGACCGCCACCAAACATGGTGGTGACGATACCGGCCAGAATAGTGGCAAGAAATTTATTGGAAATCAGATTTTTTTGTATCGTCATGATTGTGGTCGCACTCTAGTCAGGATCGTCAGCCCTCCTGAATCAGGCCTGGATAATGGATGGGATCATAACATAATCCTTTTCATCGCCAGGAGGCTGTCCGAGAACAGCACACGACCGGTTTGTTGCTCCTGCAAAACCGGCAC
>CAZTLH010000011.1:13908-16209 GCA_964614335.1 uncultured Gammaproteobacteria bacterium | reverse complement strand
ACGGTTACCCGCCGGTAAACCGGGATGAGGTGTATCAGGAAATTTTCGAGCAGGCCGAGAATTTCAAAAAGTATCGTGCTGGTGCCGTGGTGTAGATGGTTGTGGCGTAGTTTGATCCCTATTCTCGGACAGGCTCTTAGGCAGGTGGTGGCGGTGGTACAGGTGGTGGGCCTGATGTGGTATTCGTGGTGCCATCTGCGGTTCGGGAAGAGATCCTGTTGCTGGCCTGGACATGGCGTTTTTTGATGAACCAGAACAATGCAACAACACCAGCCAGCAGGCCACCTCCGATCAGTGGACGATAGGTGATCCAGGCAATGCTGATGGTAAGCAAGGCAATGGCGAGTCCAAGTATCAGTGAAATCAGCATACCACCCATTTCTACCAGATTGCCGGCGAATGGCAGGACATAAAGGAGTTGTCGGGATCAAGCAAGAACGTAAATCATAGAATCAGAAGCTCCCGCGGATCCGGTACACGCCAATATTAGGGAGCCAGTCGTTAATCAGCGATCTACTCATATCAGAAAATTGTCCTTCGATCACGAACCCGTCATACCCGCGAAGGCGGGAACCCATTGACTGGTTGAAAGTGATACCTTCTCGTCTGCACTGTACCATTCAATCCTGGTTTTCAGGTCATTATTTGATGTTGTCACGAACCTTGATGATTCCCTGAGTAACATTCATCAGGAACTTCAGAACATTCATGCTCCTCCTCTGCTTCCGTTATCAGGTGGTTTATACTCTCTGATTTTTTCGGAGTGAACGATGTCATTATCATTGCCTGCTGTCACTGACCAACTCGCACGCCGCAATGTTGCGGTGCTGGTGGTCGCGCAGGCGGTGCTGGGTGCACAGATGCCGATGGTTTTTATCATGGGTGGTCTTGCCGGACAGATGCTGGCGGAGAACAGGTGTTTTGCCACGCTGCCTATTTCCCTGGTCGTGCTCGGATCGGTATTTACGGCGCCGCTGATCAGCCAGTTTATGCAACACCATGGACGCAGATTCGGTTTTGCTTTGGGTACCCTGGGTGGTGGCTTGGGGGCCTTGTTATGCGCGGTGGCATTGTATTACCACACTTTCCCGCTTTTTCTGCTGGGCTCGTTCCTGACCGGAATCTATATGTCATCACAGGCCTTTTATCGTTTTGCCGCAGCGGATACCGCCAGCGAAAGCTTTCGACCCAAAGCCATATCCTATGTTATGGCAGGTGGTCTGTTCTCTGCGGTATTTGGCCCGCAATTGTTCAAGGCCAGCGTGAATGCCTTTGCGACTCCGTTTGTCGGCGCCTATGTGGCGATCCTGTTGTTAAATTTTGTGGGTGTTTTTATCTTCTCTGGCCTCAGGATCCCCGTCCCTGAAGTCACTGCGCAGGGCCATGACGATGGCCGCAGTCGACTGCAGTTGCTGAGAACGCCACGCATTCTGGTGGCCATTGTTTGTGCCATGGTGGCGTTCTCGTTAATGAACCTGGTGATGACTTCCTCACCACTGGCAGTGGTCAGTAGCGGTTTCAAACCGGGCATGGCCGCTGATATAGTGATGTCGCATGTATTGGCGATGTTTATCCCGTCCTTTTTCACCGGGCACTTGATTGCCCGTTTCGGGGCGGGAAAAATTATTGCCACCGGTTTGGTGATTCTCAGCACAGCGGGACTGGTGGCATTGGCCGGCGTTGAACTGAGCAACTTTATTGTGGCCATGATGTTGCTCGGTCTGGGTTGGAATTTCGGTTATATCGGTGCCACCACCATGCTCGCGGCATCCCACACTTCGCAGGAGCGAGGGCGTTTGCAGGGTATGAACGATATGCTGGTGTTTGGTATGGTGACTGTGGCTTCGCTCAGCTCCGGTGGTTTGATGAATTGTTCAGGGAGCAGCCCGGTTGCCGGCTGGCATGCAGTGAACTACGCGATGGTGCCATTTCTGCTGCTGGCCGGTGGAGCACTGGTATGGCTGGTCAGATCGGAAAGACGTGCCCGACGTGTGATGTAAACATTCAGACTCAAAGCCAGAAAGCCACTACCCAGCAAGACGGCATGAAGCCACTCGAACTTCCAGGCCAAAAGACAGGCGACCAGTGTGCCACCGAACAAGGGTGGCCCGAGTTTTCCAAGCAATAACAGAGCGTAATTTGTTTCCATGGAGGTCTCCAGCAGGTATCAATGATAGCAGTGAGACTACTATTTGCTTACTGTAGTTCAAAGAAAGGGGTCAAAGAAAGGGGTCAGAGCCCTTTTTTGGATTGTGTCGCTGGATTCCCGCCTGCGCGGGAATGACGGGAATGACGGGAATG
>CAZTLH010000011.1:0-13808 GCA_964614335.1 uncultured Gammaproteobacteria bacterium | reverse complement strand
ACGGAGGTGACGGAGGTGACGGAGGTGACGGAGGTGACGGAGGTGACGGAGGTGACGGAGGTGATGGGATGATGGGATGATGGGATGATGGGATGATGGGATGATGGGATTGATGGGATGATGGGATTGATGGGATTGATGGGATTGATGGGATTGATGGGATGATGGGATTGATGGGATGACTGGGATGACGGAAATCAGGGTAATGCGTTTTTGCTCTGGAGATATTCTTCTATGACATCTGCGACGATGGCAGCGATGGGCAGGATTTTGTGGATGACAGCGATACCCTGGCCGGCGCTCCAGATGTCGCGCCATCGCTTCGGGTCATGATCCTCCGCTGCAGGGTCTGGTGTGTTTGCATCAGGCAGGGTGGCTCGCAGAAAATTGGCATGGATGCCGGAGACGGTATCGGTGTAGACGATATCTTCCGGTCGGCCATTTATGACAGATTGTTTGTAACGGTCGGTGGCAGCACATTCGGTTGAGGCGATAAAGCGTGTACCCATGTACACCAGTTGGGCGCCCAGGCACAAGGCGGCAGCCATCTGACGACCACCGGAGATGCAGCCGGCACTGATGATCGGTAGCGACAACTCCTGGGCAAGAAACGGGATCAGGGTAAAGGGACTGGTGGTGCCGGCATGACCACCGGCACCGGCGGCAACACCGATAATGGCATCAACACCGGCTGCTTGCGCTTTTTTGCCATGCCGGAGATTGATCACATCGTGAAATACGGTGGCGCCATAGCCATGCATGCGGCGCACGATGTCGGTCGGATTGCCGTAGCTGGTGATGATAACCGGTACACGGTAGGTTTCACACAGCGATAGATCGGCTTCCAGTCGCTCGGCAGTGTTCATGCCGATGGTCATATTGATACCGAATGGCCGATCGGTGCGGGCGCGAACCCAGTCCAGGGTTTGACGGAAGTCTTCAGTGGTACGGCAGTTCAGAGAGGGCATGGTGCCAAGAATACCGGCCTCGGCGGCAGCCACCAGCATTTCCTTGTGGTTGATCAGAAACATTGGGGCTATGACCATGGGATAGCGAAGCCCCAGTTGTTTGCTCAGTGGTGTTTCAATCTTCATGACAGCTCCCGGTGGTGACGATGATCTTAACGATAGGTGTCATGAAATCGGTTCCGTAGCTGGTTTTTTTGTACTTTGCCCATGGTGTTGCGGGGCAGCTCATCGACAAAAAAGACCCGTTTTGGTTGTTTGAACCGTGCTAGTTCATCGCCCAATGCCTGCTGGATCTGTTGTTCATCCAGAGTTTTACTGCCATCGGCTACGACCACGGCGGTGACGGCTTCACCGAAATCAGCATGTGGCAGACCGATCACGGCAGACTCCAGTACACCGGGTATGGCATCGATTAACAGTTCGATTTCCTTGGGGTAGACATTATAGCCACCGGAAATGACCAGATCCTTACCGCGACCGACGATGGCAATCCGGCCATCTTCGGCCATCGTGGCAATATCGCCGGTGATGAAGTAACCGTCAGCACGGAATTCACTGGCCGTTTTTTCCGGCATCTGCCAATAACCCTGAAAGACATTAGGGCCGATGATTTCGAGTATGCCGGGTGTGCCCCGGGCGACTTCCTGCCCCTGTTCATCGACCACCCGGCCGTTGTGGCCGGGTAGAAAATAACCAACCGTACCGGCTACACGCTCACCCTGCAAGGGATTGGAGGTGATCATCCCGGCCTCACTCATGCCATAACGTTCGAGGATGCGCTGGCCGGTACGGGCTTCAAAACTGTGAAAAGTTTCTTCCAGCAACGGCGCAGAACCGGAGATAAAAAGCCGCATATTGCTGACTTTTGCGCGGTTAAATTCCGGGCAGGCCAACAGCCGCACGTAGAATGTTGGTACTCCCATCATGACGGTGGCGCGTGGCAATCGTTGCAGAATGGCCGTGGTGTCGAATTTATTCAGAAACAGGATGGGTGAGGCATTCAGAAATGCGCAATGCAGGGCCACAAACAGGCCGTGGACATGGAAAATCGGCAGCGCATGGATCAGTACATCGCCTTCACGCCAGCCCCAGTAATGATGCAAAACCAGCGCATTGGAAGCGAGGTTGCCATGACTGAGCATTGCCCCCTTTGAACGTCCTGTCGTGCCTGAGGTGTAGATGATCGATGCCAGGTCATCGGGTTGTCGGGGAATCAGTAAATCACTCTCGGCTGTCTGTTTGAAATACTCCATCAGACTGCCGGATCCGGCAGCATCGAGGGTCAGCAACAGCTTGACGCCAGCGGTCCGGGCCAGTGGTACGAGTGGATCCCGGCTTTGTGGCCGACAAACCGCAATCACGGGGTGGGCGTCATTCATGAAATAACTGACTTCCGCTGCTGTGTAGGCTACATTGAGGGGTAGAAAGACCGCACCCGCACGCAGACAGGCCAGATAGAGAATAACGGTCTGTAGCGACTTGTCAGTTTGTACCAGTACCCGATCACCGGGTTTGACACCCAGTTCTGTCAAGGTGAGTGCCATACGGCCGCTTTGTTGATCAATCTGGTTATAGGTAATGATGCGCCCATCGTTCAGTTCCAGACAACAGGCTTCACCATGGTCAGCGAAGTGCTGGTGTAACAGCCCATAAAGATTGGCATTGGTGGTCATCAGGGGTTCCTGGTTGGTGTGTTGTTGTGGGTTCAAGCGTGCTGGATGCTATTTTCGGCAACCGGCAGGCTGGAGACAAAATCGGTAAAGGAGCCGCTTTGGACGGTAACATGTTGCTGCAGCAGTCGGTCGGCGGCGTCACCATCACCGGCGATGATGGCTCCCAGAACCTGTTCATGCTCCTGGAAGGAATGGGTCATACGGTCGTGCTGGCGAAGCTGCAGACGGCGATAGGCGGCCAGCCGGTTGCGCAAGGCCCGGGTCTGGTCACCCAGAAAGCGGTTGTGACAGCCGGAATAGATGGCTTCATGGAAAGCCACATTGGCCTGGTAATAGGCTTCAGAATCAGCGGCCTTGATGGTGGCCAGACTGCTGGTATGGGCGGTCTGCAAGGCCTGTATTTCGGCTGCAGACATGCGTCGTGCAGCCAAACGTCCACAGAGCCCTTCCAGTTCCGCCATGACTTCGAACATTTCGAGCAGTTCCTTCAGGCCCGGTGCGGCGACGACTGCACCACGGCGGGGACGCAACACGACCAAGCCGGTGGCTGCGAGTCGATTCAGTGCCTCCCGAACCGGGGTTCGGGAAACACCGTAACGTTCCGCCAGACGGACTTCATCCAGCCGTGTACCCGGCGGTAGCTGACCGGTGACGATCTCCTGTTCCAGGGATTGCAGCAGTTTTTGAACCTGTTTGCCCAACGTATTCTCAAAGTAGTTTGTTATCAGGCACACCTTAACAGAGGTTTTTGAGTGCAATCAAGTAAAAATTGCATACAATATTCTATTGACAAGTATGCGATCCTGTAATAGCTTAGCGTCGTTACTGGATTGTTGTGTAGCCGCCGCCGGGCTCATCACAGCATATTATTATGATGAAAACCGTATCAGGAGGAATTATTATGAAATCATTCAAAAAGTTAGCCACAAGCAGTCTGCTGCTGGCTACATTCGGTCTGGCCACTGCGGGAGCACAAGCCGTGACCCTGAAGGCCTCCCACCAATGGCCAGGCAATAAAGGTGATGTTCGTGATGAAATGGTCAAGATTATTGCTTCAGAAGCGGCTGCAGCCAATGTCGGTCTGAACATCAAGGTTTACCCGGGCAGATCGTTGTTCAAACCCAAACAACAATGGGGGGCCATGGTCAAGGGTCAACTCGATATCTCGGCCTTTCCACTCGATTACGCCAGTGGTCGTCATCCACAATTCTCTGCGACCTTGATGCCTGGGCTGGTCAAAAATCATGACCACGCCAAGCGTCTGAATAACTCGCCCTTCATGGCAGATATCAAGAAAATCATCAATGACTCCGGTGTGGTGGTGTTGTCTGATGCCTGGCTGGCCGGTGGCTTTGCCTCCAAAAAGAACTGTATTCTAGGGCCCGATACCATGAAAGGGCAGGTGACCCGTGCTGCGGGCCCGGCCTTTGAGCAGATGCTGGCCGGTGCCGGTGCTTCAATTTCTTCCATGCCCAGTTCGGCTATCTATCAGGCCATGCAGACCGGTGTTCTGGATGCGGCCAATACCAGCTCGGGTAGTTTCGTGTCGTATCGGATCTATGAACAGGTCAAGTGTCTGACGGCGCCGGGGGCGCATGCCTTGTGGTTTATGTACGAACCGATCCTGATGTCGAAAAAAAGCTGGGACAAGCTCAACAAGGCACAACAGGATGCGCTGATGGCTGCCGGCAAAAAGGCTGAAATATATATGTCCGGCAAGGCCAAGGGTCTGGACAGCAAGATGGTTGAGGTCTACAAGAAACATGGTGTCAAGGTCGTGACCATGAATGCCGAGCAGGCAGCAGCCTGGATCAAGATTGCCAAACAGACATCCTACAAGAATTTTGAAGAAAAGGTTCCAGGTGGCAAGGAACTGATTGAAAAAGCGCTGGCTGTTAAGTAGATCGCCTGTAATGAACCCCGGACAGTCTGTCAAGAGACTGTCCGGATCATACGGCTCTGGAGATCGATAGCGATATGCAGGCATTTATCCGTTATGTTGCTGTAGTCTCCAGAGCTTGCGGTGGATTCGCAGCCCTGCTGGTGGGCGCGGCGATCGTGGTGGTTTGTGAAATGGTGGTGATGCGCTATTTCCTCAGAGCATCAACCGTCTGGCAGACTGAATTCGTTATTTACTCGCTGGTGGCAGCGACGTTTATCGGCAGCCCCTATGTGCTGCTGATACGGGGGCATGTCAATGTCGACCTGCTGCCACTCTATCTTGGACCGCGTGGCCGCTATCTGCTGGCATTGCTGGCAGGTTTTGGCGGTCTGGCATTTTGTTTGATCCTGGCAATCAATGGCTACCAGTTATTCTATGAGGCATTGACCAACCGCTGGACGACCGATACCGTCTGGGCGCTGCCATTGTGGATCCCCTATCTTTCTATCCCCCTGGGCATCGGTCTGCTGTCGTTACAATATCTGGCCGATATTCTGGCGCTGTTGACCGGTTATACCGCGTCACATGAAACGCACGAAACCGTGACCGAGGGCGAATAGTTGGATCCTTTGTGGATTGGTGCACTGGTGGCTGTGGCAACAATTGTGGTACTCGCTACCGGTATGCCTGTAGCGATCGGACTCGGTCTGGTGTCGGTGGTATTTATGTGGATTTTCGATGGTATTTCGGCCCTGAGTATTCTTGCCGAAACCATGTTTTCAGGTCTGGCTGAATTTTCACTGGTCTCTATCCCCATGTTTATTGTCATGGGCGCTGCCGTAGCCTCATCTCCGGCCGGCAAAGACCTTTATGAGGCACTCGACCGCTGGTTCAATCGCATCCCGGGTGGTCTGATTATTTCCAATATTGGTGCCTGCTCGGTGTTTGCAGCACTTTCCGGCTCCTCACCGGCGACTTGTGCTGCGATCGGTAAAATGGGGATACCGGAGATGCGTAAGCGCGGTTATCCGGATGGTCTGGCAACCGGTGCCATCGCCGCCGGTGGTACCCTCGGTATTCTGATTCCTCCTTCCATCACCATGATCGTCTATGGCATTGCTACCGAGACATCCATCGGTCGTCTGTTTATTGCCGGGGTTTTGCCCGGATTGATGTTGACCACATTATTCATGTCGTGGTCATTATTTACTGCATGGCGACATGGCTACCGTTTCGGCAATACGGAGCGCCGCTTTTCATTCAAGGAAAAGCTGGAAGTGCTGCCGAGGGTGCTACCGTTTCTGATTATTATCATCGGTATTCTGTATGTGCTGTATGGCGGTGTCGCCACCCCTTCCGAAGCCGCCGGTGTCGGCGCCATGTTTTGTCTGCTGCTGGTTGCGATCATCTATCGCATGTGGCAACCGCAGAAACTGTGGCGCATCATCAGCGATTCGATGAAAGAAAGTGTCATGATCTTGATGATCATTGGTACCTCGGTATTGTTTTCCTACATGATGTCCTCGTTGTTCGTAACCCAGTCGGTAGCAAATTACATTGTTGATATGGAAGCCAATCGCTGGGTGCTGATGGCAATGATCAATGTTTTTCTGCTGGTGGCTGGTTTTTTTCTGCCACCGGTGGCCGTCATTTTGATGGCGGCACCGATTCTTTTGCCGATTATTGAGCAGGCGGGCTTTGATCCTTACTGGTTCGCCGTGGTGCTGACCATAAATATGGAAATTGGTTTAATTACCCCACCAGTAGGATTGAACCTGTATGTTATTAATGGTATTGTGCCCGACGTTTCTCTGCCCACAATCCTCAAAGGAGCTTTACCGTTTATGCTCTGTATGGTGCTTGGTATTATCCTGTTGTCCCTGTTCCCGCAAATTGCCACCTGGTTACCGACCGCCATGATGGGAGCATCGACATGAGGGCGCCGTGGCTGGAGCAACTCTGGGACTCAATTGCCGATCGTGGCCGCGATCTTCTGCGTCTGCAGGGTGGTGAGGGGCTTCCCAGTGAGTTGATTGCGTTGTGTCACAGATTGCTTGACGGCGTGGGTGAGGCTTCGGGTACAGCACTGACCCGGGAAGTTCAGCATGGTATCGAGGCGCTGGATGATGAGGGGCGTACTGCCTTTCTGGAATTGCTGGCCGTGCAATTTCAACCCGATCGGGATGAAATCCTCAAGGCTGCAGATGACTACCGGGAGCATGAAGGGGACCAGGGTGCTTATTTGCGGCTGAATGCCGCCGTCGAGTCAAGCTGCCAGGAATTATTGCGACGGATTAATCGCGCGCCCCATGCTACTGCTATGCTGGTGGGTTTGCGAGCCCATTTACTGCATCAGTTGCGTGAGCGACCACAACTCAAAGCCCTCGACTCGGATTTCCGTCATCTTTTTCTGTCCTGGTTTAACCGCGGTTTTTTACAGCTGCGTCGTATCGACTGGGATTCACCGGCTTCGGTGCTGGAAAAACTGATTGCCTATGAAGCAGTTCATGAGATTCAAAATTGGGATGATTTACGTCGTCGTCTGGCCGCAGACCGGCGTTGTTTTGCCTTCTTTCACCCTTCACTGCCTGATGAACCGCTGATCTTTGTCGAGGTCGCATTGACCCGTGGTTTGCCTGATGCGGCACCACCGCTACTGGATCTGGATGCGCCCGTGCTGGAGCCGAAACTGGCGGACACCGCAATTTTCTTTTCCATTAATAATTGCCAGGACGGCCTGCGCGGGGTCTCTTTTGGTAATTTTTTGATTAAACAGGTTGTCAATGAACTGGTTGCTGAACTCCCGGGTATCGGGCATTTTGCTACCTTGTCACCGCTGCCACGTTTTCGTCAGGTACTCGATGGTATTGATATCGAGGACAATCCATTGAGTCGGGACCAGGTCATGGCGGTGTTGTCTGATCAGGCCGAAAAATTGCGGGCTGCCAGTGGGGAGCAGGATCCGGTCGACGGATTGAAATTTTTACTTGCTGGTGATATCGCTGCGCATAAGGAATTGCTGACCGTTCCGTTGGCCCGACTGGCCCTGGCCTATATCGCCTGGTCGAAACACAAGGGCTTGGCCTATGACCCGGTCTCGGCCTTCCACTTTGCCAATGGTGCCCGTCTGGAGCGCATAAACCCCTTCGCAGATCTTTCCCGGGAACGCTTGCGTGGATCCTATGGGGTGATGGTGAATTACTTGTATGATCTGGATGTGGTTGAGAAAAACCATGAACGTTATATGTCTAGCGGAGAGGTCACATTGTCGCGACAGCTCGGTCGTGAGCTGAAAAGCATGACGGCACAGCTTATAGCGCTGAACCGCCGCAAGCGGTGATCCATTGCTACGAAATCGATGCCCGGCCGTCGGCAGACGACTATCCGCTGGCCAGGTGTTGGGATACACTCTGTCTGCTTGTTTGAATTGATCTGAACTGATGTAACCCTGGAGTGAGGAAGAATGATGATTTTTAGAAGTGTTTTGTTGCTGGTTGCCAGCGGTCTTGTCAACAGCAGTATGGCTGCCAGTATTGCCACTTATGAGGTCAAGGCTGGCGGGCAGGCACCGCAGACCATGAAAGTCTATCTCGACAAAGGTTTTGCCATGGTTAAAAATGCCGGTGACCGCAATACCGATATGCTGTTTCGGTCAGTAGATGAGACCATGTTTATCATCGACCACAGCCGTAAAAGCTATATCGAAATGAATCCCAAAATCATGCAGAAGACCATGAAAAAGGTATCCGGGATGATGGCGATGTTACAGGCGCAGTTGAAAAACCTGCCCGCAGCCCAACGCCAGAAAATGCAGCAAATGCTTGGTGGCTCCGGCGCTGGTGCCGGGACAGCGAAAAAAGCACCGGTCAAGCTACAAAAAACAGGAAAAACCGGTCGTTTTGCCGGCATTGACTGCCAGCAATACTTTATCACCAGCGAGGATGGCAAGGCACAGGCCTGTTTTGGTTCAGAGCGTGCGGTGGGTTTGAGTGGTGCGGAAGTGAGCACCTTGCATGCCTTGTATCAATTTGGTGAAAAGATGGCCAAAAGTGCATCCAGCTTCCTTGGCAACAATAAGCCCGCAGTCTTTATGCCCAGTGGCGGTTTGCCGGGTGTATTGATGTACAGCAAGGAAATGCAGGGCCGTTCTTCCGAGGCGAAGATGCTGAAGATCGAGCACAAGACAGTTGCAGCGGGATTTTATCGTACACCAGCAGGCTATACCAGGACCGCGATGCCAGGCGTTGGTGGCTAATCGGCTAACAACTACCCAGGAGTTCCCGCTAGCCAACGATCCGCTGACTGTTTTCTCGCTCGATGGCTATAGATAGATAGCTAACGGACTCAAAAGCAGTCAACAAATCCTCGTTATTGAATGTCTGGCGGGAGCTTCTGACAACTACCCTGTACAGGAAATTCCGGCTGGTGGATTGACGTCCGCTTTTGATTGAGTGTCAGAGCTGAGGGGTTTTCGCCGTTTCACAAAGTTCGTAGAGCAGTTCCATGGCCTGTCTTGGGCTGATTTCATCGACACGGATTTGTTGCAGACGTTGTCGCACTGGATCGATCCGGGGTTCGGGACGGGGTGCTGGAATATTGGCGAATAGATCCAGTTGCTGCCCGGTTGCAGTGTTCGCTTCCTGTTCAACATAACGGGTTTCCAGTTCTGCCAGTTTGTTACCGGCGGCCTGGATAACCGCTTCCGGGACGCCGGATAATCGTGCCACTTGCAGACCATAACTTTGACTGGCCGGTCCTGGTTTGACGGCATACAGAAAGACAATGCTGTCGCCGTGCTCCACCGCATCCAGATGGACATTGCGTGCGCTCGGCAGTTGCTCGGCCAGGGCGGTAAGTTCGAAGTAATGGGTTGAAAACAAGGCATAACTTTGTAATTCCCTGGCCAGAGCCTGAGCACAGGCCCAGGCCAGAGCCAGACCATCAAAGGTACTAGTGCCACGGCCAATTTCGTCCACCAGTACCAGGCTGTGGCGTGTGGCATTGCGTAATATCGCCGCCATTTCCGTCATCTCGACCATGAATGTGGAGCGACCACCTGCGAGATCGTCGGCCGCGCCAATCCGGGTAAAAATCCGGTCTACTGGGCCCAATACGGCACGTTTGGCCGGAACAAAACAGCCGGTATGCGCCAATAACGCAATAATGGCAGTTTGTCGCATATAGGTGCTTTTGCCACCCATATTGGGGCCTGTAATCAGGAGCATACGTTGTTCGGTGTCCAACATGCAGTCATTGGCAATGAATTCCCGGGCCGAGGAAGTTGCCACGACCGGATGACGGCCCGCTTCAATTATTAATTGCGATTCAGTGCAGTATTCTGGTGCCGTGAGGTCCAGGGAAATGGCCCGCTCGGCGAAGTTGACCAATACATCCAGGGTTGCCAGACCCCTGGAACAGGTTTGCAGCAGGGGGACCGCATCGAGTAGTTGCTGCAGCAGCTGCTGGTAGAGTTGTTTCTCCCTGGCCAGTGCTTTTTCACGGGCACCGAGTACACGGTCTTCGTAGGCTTTTAATTCCGGTGTAATATAGCGTTCGGCATTTTTCAGGGTTTGGCGGCGCCGATAGTCTTCGGGCACCTGATCCGCCCGGGCACGGGGACTTCAATATAAAAACCATGAACCCGGTTGTATTTGACCCGCAGGGTCTGGATACTGCTCCGTTGCCGTTCCTGTTCCTCGAATTTGAGTAGTACGTCACCACTGTGTTTTGACAAGGCTTGCAATTCATCCAGCTCCGGATCATAACCGGCGGCGATAAAACCACCGTCACGAATGGTGACGGGTGGTTCATCAATGATCGAGATCTGCAGCAGCTTGTGTATTTCCGGTAACGGCATACTTTGCTGACGCAACTCCAGCAGTAAACCTCGATCGGCTTGTTGCAGGTGTTGTTGTATTTCCGGCAACACCGACAAGGCCACACTCAAGCGATCGAGATCTCTGGGTGTGGCTGTCTGCAAGGCAATCCTGGCCACAATCCGCTCGATATCTCCGACCCGGCGCAGGAGTGCATACAGGGCTTGCCACAAGGTCTGGTCGATCAGCTCGGAAATCACCTGATGCCGTTGTTGCAGCGCTTTGATGTCGCGAATCGGTCCGTGTAGCCAGCGACGGAGTAGTCTCGCGCCCATGGTGGTGGCGCACTGGTCGAGCAATGCCACCAGGGTGTGATCTTTGCCACCGCTGAGATTGATCTCGATTTCCAGATTGCGACGACTGGCTTCATCGATGATCAATAGATCCTTGGTAGATTGAAAATGCAGGTTTTCGATGTGCGGCAAGGTATCGAGATGGATATCCCTGGCATATTGCAGCAAGGCACCCGCCGCTGTTGTTGCCATAGGATGTTCTGTGCATCCAAAAGCGGACAGATCCATGGTGTGGAACAGTGCTGTCAGGTTACGGCGGGCTGTTTCTGGATCAAAATACCAGTCAGAAACTTCACGGCAGGTAAATTGCGGCTCGAACAGCTGCCACAAGATACGGTCTGATTCTCCCAGCAAAAGCTCAGCCGGCGACAGCCGGGCCAGTTCAGCACAAAGCTGCTCCTTGTCGGTCATTTCAGAGGCGAAAAAACGTCCACTGGAAAGATCGAGTCCGGCCACGGTATACCGATCCCCGCAGGCCCAGGCAACTGCCAGCAGGTTGTCTTGTCGTTGTTCCAGCAGATTATCATCGGTTAGTGTGCCGGGAGTCAGTATCCGCACGACTTTGCGTTCGACGGGCCCTTTGCTGGTGGCCGGGTCGCCGATCTGCTCACAGATAGCGACCGTTTCCCCCATTTTTACCAGACGCGCCAGATATTGGTCGGCGCTGTGAACCGGGACACCGGCCATCGGCACTGCCTGTCCACCCGATTTTCCGCGTGAAGTCAGGGTGATGGAGAGCAGGTGTGCACCGCGTTCGGCATCGTCAAAAAACAATTCATAAAAATCCCCCATGCGATAGAACAGCAAGACGCCCGGGTTCTCGGCCCGTATCCGCAGATACTGCTGCATCATGGGGGTGTGTTGACTTGATGGATGTGTCATGTGTGGTCGATTCGATGGTCTGATTTAAAGTACTCAAAACAGGCCACAATACTGGAGACCGTGAGAAATGAAAAGAGGATTTGGTCCTTTTACTAAAAATTAATTGCGAATACAGTCGAAGAATTCAGACAACAGACTGGATAGGGATTATTGGTGATGATTGGGGTCGTTATTGAATTTCTAGCGGGAGCTCCTGGCCGTGCGTCTGTCTTGCCATCAAATCCGGCAGGAAGGGCAGGTGTGTTTTTACCAGTGAAATCCGGCACCAAGTATAAAGCCGTTTGTTTCAGTGCTGTCACCAAGGCCTGAGCTGGTATTGGTGAAATCCAGGGCGAAGCGGCGGTAGCCAGCACGCAGGGACAGAAACGGGAAGGGTGTAATTGAAATCCCGGCTTCATGTTCTGTGCCGCTGACATCCTGATAACCTGAAAAATCATTTAGTTGTGGTAACCACGTGCTGTGACCATAGAGATAGGCTATACCCAGCAAGCTGACTCTGCCAGAGATTTGCAAACGGGAGCCGGCGCTGGAATCATTGGCCAGATTGAGTTGCTCCCAGCCCAGACCAAGGGCGATATAGCTGTTGTCCGAGAGTGAGAAAATACGACGTTGAAGATCGAATGAATAGTGGTTGTTACTTTCCAGGCCGATAGCGGTCAGGTCAGACTGCAGCATGGTGCCGTTGAATCCCCAGCGGTTATCCAGCCAGAGATTGCCACGTATGCCATAGCCACCAGCGGAATAATTGCCGCTGCTATTGTTGGCCTGAAAATTATTTGCCCACCATACCGTGCCGAGTTCACCATCTACCGGTCCCAGGGCCAGTGCAGATGAGGTGTATAAGCCAAACCCCAGCAAGATGGGGAGAATGCGAAAAAAATTGGTAATCGTTTTCATGTGTATCACTTTCGTTTGTTATCGTCCTGGTGTTTCGTCATGATGATCTGCGTCTGTTCAATAACGGTATAGTAAGACTCTGCAATTGGTGTGTACAGTGGCTGTCTATTTGCAGTGTATGATTTGCAAATCGAGCTTTCATCGGGGTATGCTTACAGGACACTACAAATCTGAATACTGGTCAATCGATGACAGATGAAGTGAAAGTTCGCCTCGATAAATGGTTGTGGGCCGCCCGGTTTTATCGCACCCGCAATCTGGCGAGTGCGGCCATACGAGGTGGCAAGGTGCATCTCAATGGCAATCGCATCAAGCCTTCACGGTTGCTCACTGTGCAGGACCAACTGGAAATACACCGCGGCGAGGAGGTCTTCACTCTCACTGTGTTGGGCCTGTCTGAACGACGTAGTAGCGCGACCCTGGCCGGTTTATTGTATCAGGAGCATCCTGACAGTATCAGCAACCGGCAAGAAGCCGGTCAGCAGCGCAAGCTTCAGCACAATTTTGTGCAATATGATCATGGCAAGCCGGACAAAGCCCTGCGCCGGCAGGCCCGACAAATGCGCCACGATCCATTTCGAATCACTTGATCTTATTCTGCGTACTGGGTTTACGTGAAGCCATATGGCTTGAGCGCCATTACTCCGGCAATAATAGTTCACCACGTTTTATGCGGTTTTTGATTTCTATCACTTCACGCCGAATCATAAAGGCTGCTCGGCCTAAAATTTGAGGGATATTCCGCGATTGGCGAATCACAGCAACGATGACAATATGTTGATCTCCAACAGGCAGGTAAATCAGATAATGCTCTCTGACCGGATGAATAGAAAGGCCGGTGTCACCGGTTAAATCTTCTCTGCTATTCAGAGCTTGATGGTGAGCGACGATATACTCCGCGGCCTGATGTAAATCGCTGAAATACTCTCGGGTGAGCTTTCTTCCCCAGCGTATTAATGACCATGCTCTGGCTTGGTGCAGATCTAACTCTGCAAGGCGTGTTAAGACATAGTGATTCTCCTCAAGCATGGGAATGAATCAGTTTTCCTGAGCTATTTCAAGAATCGATTTTTCAGAGAAATGTCCGTTTTTTACATCCTCCAGCCCCTTCATTACATGCAAAACGTTGCGCTGATTTTCCATATCCTGCCGGATCAGGTCACGAATATATTCGCTCGGGGTGGCATATACATCGGCGTCACTGGCTCGGGTATTTACATAACTACGCAACTCATCGGTCAGGGATACATTCAGACTACTACTCATCGCTATGACCTCCATCAATCAGATTTGATTTATTACAATAAGGTGAATGGCAATATTCGTCAATATTTGAC
>CAZTLH010000010.1:0-16340 GCA_964614335.1 uncultured Gammaproteobacteria bacterium | reverse complement strand
TCAGATTGACCGCCAGCAAAGGAACGACGGAAGCGGCCAGCAGCAAGGCACCGGAAACGATATACGGGGTACCACGAAACACCAGCAAGGCATTTTCAGCCATCATCATCCGTTTGCCGAATAACCGCCACAAGTCCCGATAAGGTTGCAGCAATGGTGGTGCCGTACGATTTTGTAACCAGCTTTTTAGTCGTGTCACCCAACTCGCGAATAGCGGTGCCAGGACCACAAACAAAAAGGTCTGGACACTGGCGATCCCCCATTGTCCAACAAGATGCCAGCTCATGTAATCACCCACAGCAACAAAATCAGGGTCAAAAAGGTGTAGCCGAGATAATGACGCAGATTACCGGTCTGGATCATCGCAATATGCCGACTGGACCAGCGTACCCAGACAATAATCGGTTCGTATATCCAGCCCCAGAACACATCTTCGGCATGCACCTGGTATTGTATTCTGGAGGGCTGCAACGGCAAACCCGGTTGTGGTTCGCGTGCGATCGTTTCATGCAACTTCCAGACCGGGGCAAAGATTTGCCGGATTGGCATGGCAAAAGCGGTTGCGGTGTATTGGGTACGTGAATTCACAGAGCCAAAACCACAATCCCAGGTCTCTGCCCTTGGTGTTGATGAAGGCCGGCGGGCACGCAACAGCAGATAAACACCAAACCAGACAAGCAGGGAAACCAGCACACCCAACAACACCAGCGGAGCACTATAGGAGGCAGTGTCAGCTGAAATCGGAGTCAACCATAACCAGCCACTGGCAGTGGCCTGTGGTAACACCTGACCGGTGAGCTGCATGGTGATACCAGACATGGCTTTGATCAAGGTGGTGGGTAAAACGCCCAATAGCAGACAAGCAATGGCCAGCAGACCCTGACCCCAGACCATACCGCGGCTGACCTCACGACTACGACGAGCCCGTCGGCTACGGGCCTGTCCGAGAAAGACAATACCGTAAAGCTTGACAAAACAGGCCGCTGCCAGGGCGCCGGTCAGGGCCAGACTGGCGGCAGCAATCGGGATCACTGCACGCATTACACCACTTTGCAGCGAGGCCGCCTGCAAGGCCGTCTGGAAGGTCAGCCATTCGGAAACAAAGCCATTGAACGGTGGCAGTGCGGAAATACTGATGGCACCAATTAAAAAACTCAAGCCGGTCCAGGGCATGCGCTGCAATAAACCGCCCATCCGCTCCATATTGCCATCATGTGTTCTATACAACACCGCACCGGCACCAAGAAACAGCAGACTTTTAAAGATCGCATGATTGAGGGTGTGATAAAGCGCAGCGATCAGACCGAGCGTGCCCAGCAATGGATGTCCGGTACCGAGAAAAATCAGGGAAAGTGCCAGACCAATCAGGATAATGCCGATATTTTCCACCGAATGATAGGCCAGCAATCGTTTTAAATCATGTTGCATCAAGGCGTACAGAACCCCGAACAGGGCCGTGACACAACCGATCGCAAGTAATACCACTCCCCATCGCCAATCCGGTTCTCCAACCAGGTCGAAGGCGACACGGATAAAACCATAAATCGCTACTTTCAACATTACCCCGGACATCAGGGCAGAGATATGGGACGGTGCTACCGGGTGCGCTTCAGGAAGCCAGACATGTAACGGGACAATACCCGCCTTCATGCCAAATCCGATCAATGCACAAACAAATACCAGGGTAGCCCACAACGGTGACAGGGTGAGCGCCCGCATCGACTCAAAAGTGAAGTTGTGACTGAAACCCGCCATCATCCCGAGTGATAACAAAACGAACAGGGCACCGACCTCGGCCATGATCAGATACATCAGGGCGGCTCTTCGGTTGGCCGGGTTGTGGTGCTGGAATGCAACCAGGAAATAACTGGAAATCGACATCAGTTCCCAGGAAATCAGAAATGAATAAACATCAGCCGCGATCACCACCAGCAACATACCGGCGATAAACAAACCGGTAAACAGACCGAGTATGGAGAGTGGTTGCCGTTTGTGTCGGTATTCCAGCACATAACCCGGGCCATAAAAGCTCACCGCAACCACCACGACACCAATGAGTAAAAGAAAAAATCCGGCCAGCGGGTCCAGATGAAAATGCCAGGACAACCAGGGTAATCCCAACGGAAAAACAAAGTCGGTGGTGATGTTATCGACCAGTAGCCAAATCCCCAGTACCATAGCGATACCACCACCGAGACCCAATAACGGGAACACGGCGCGTTCAGCCAGGGTCTTTTTACGCTGTATAGCGAGCGACAGCAGGGCGACAGCCAGCGGCAAAGCCACTGCCATAAATAGCAGAACTTCCAGGAACATGATATAGGTTGAATGATACCGACGAAAAACGGAGGTGAAAAATTATAACACAACGAATTTCGTGCGGTGCACAATAAAACAAAAATATCAGGCGCCCTCACCAACCAGAGAGTCGCTGACTGTTTTTTCGCTCTATGGCTATAAATATCCAACGGACTCAAAAGCAGCCAACAATTCTTTGTTATTGAATTTCAGCGGGAGAATCTGGCCAAAGCCCGATTTTCCACAGTAGGCTCTCTATTCTCGGACAGCCTTCCAAGGCTGTCCGAGAATACTGACAACTAACAAGTTATCGCCAGCTCGGCTTGAAAACAGGTGGATGTGGATAACGCGAAGTGATATCAAAGTCAGTCAGATCCAGATGACTGCAGGTATATTCCTCGCTGGCCTGACGCTGTGGCTGAAAATCCCAGCTCCGGTAACGCCCGATCCGCAGCGCCGCATGGACTGCCCGACGCCGTTGCTGGGAGGCGATCACATCTTTTTTTACCTGCGTCACATCCCAGTGTGTGACCGCTTGCCGGCGGAAATCCTGCAGCCGTATTTTATGCGCTGATGCAGATGCCAAATTATTCAATTCATCAGGATCATCAGCGAGATTAAATAATTGCTCAGGATCGGCACTACAACAGGTGTATTTATAAATACCCTGGCGAATCATCAACATTGGATCGCAGGCACCTTCAGCCAGGTACTCACTAACAGCCCGATCAGGATCGTCCAGATTATTACCCTCACACAACGGCAGCAGAGAGCGCCCACACCAGGGATCGATAGCGACAGGCGGTTCACAACCCTGATTTTAACAGGCCAAATCAACCAGCGTGGGCAGGATATCGACCTGGGAAACCGCTTGTTGCACACGCCCTGGTGTGAATCTGGATGGTTGGGATACGATCAGTGGGATACGACACGAACCTTCAAAAAAAGACATCTTGTACCACAACCCGCGTTCACCGAGCATGTCGCCATGATCAGCCAGAAACACCACCGTCGTGTTTTTAGCCATATCACAGGCTTGCAGTGTAACCAGCAGCGTGCCCAGCCAGTCGTCAATATAGGAGACATTGCCATAATAGGCCCGCCGCGCATTAATGACCTCCTGTTCACTGATATCCACGGCATCTAGGGCGATCACTTTCTGCAGACGCCGGCTATGTGGGTCCAGGGATGATTTCATAACCCAGCTGCCCGGGTTCGTCATCGGTCATTTGGGCTGGAAATCCGGGGGCCAGAATCTCTACATCACAGGCCTGTTCCAGCCGTTTGATAATATTGGGTGACCATTCACGCCCCCCAAAACGCTGCTGACCATCCTGGAAAATCTGCAACAACTTCTCAGCAAACTGCCGGCCAATTTGCCCCCAACATAACCCAGAACGATAAATCCAATCTTTTGTTTGTTCCCGGGTGTGAAATTCTCCGAACTCATAAGGATTCTCCCTTGTGTTTGCCATTCCTGCGCCGCAGCAGTCGGCCGAAAATGAACGACGTGCGGGGTATATAAATATATCGTCTGCGAATTTTAGCCGGAGCACGAACACGCATACGCAGCAGGCCGAACACAATCAGGAGTAAATGGGCGGCGGCGATAAAGGCAAATAGTGCCGCCGGACCAGAGTACTGGATCAGGGATGAAGTCAGCAGTGGGCTGGCTATACCACCGATGGCATAAAAGAACAACAGGGCGGCACTCAACTCTACCATCTGGGTATGACTGGCATAATCATTGGCGTGAGCAGTCGCAACTGAAAATATCGGGTAGGTTGTCATGCCAAAGAATATGACACTGGCGAATACGGCGACTTGTCCCTGTGAACTCATAAATGCGGTGACCAGACTGGCGATGATCGAGGCAAATGATAACCACAGCAATACCCAGCGTCGATCGTATTTATCCGCCAACCAGCCAACCGGGTATTGCCCCAGGGCACCACCTACGACATAAAAGGCCAAAAAGAGTGCGATCTGCTGGACCTGCAAGCCAACCTGCTGTCCGTACAATGGCCCAACCATTCGGAATGCTGCACCGCTGAGCCCGGCAACCACAACACCGGCAACACCCAGCGGCGAGAGCTGCAATGCCAGACTGGGTCGAAGTCTGGGCGCTGGCGGTGTTTCCGGTTGCGGGGTGTGGGTCAGGGTCAGGGGTAATAACGATGCACAACAGAGAATGGCGAGCAGGTTATAGGAAACATAGGAGGCTGGATCGAGCACACCAATCAATAATTGTGCCAGCAACGAACCACTCAGATCAACCATTCGATAGGCGCCCATCGTCCGCCCGCGGTTGTCATTGGTCACCCTCGAATGTAGCCAGGCTTCGATAATGGTGTAACAACCGGCCACACTCAGACCCGAGAGGATACGCATCGCGGCCCAGGCATAGGGATCGGTGATTAACGTGTGGGCCAGGATACCGATCGCACCGGCGGCAGCGAATGCGGCAAAGGCACGGGAATAACCAATACCACCCATCAATCGGGGTGCCCACCAGCAACCGACAAAAAAACCCAGATAATGTGCAGACCCGAGTAGTCCGACTTGTGTGGTGCTAAACCCCTGCTGGATACCGGCCAGCGCATCCAGCGGGGAAATGCCACCGGAGCTGAGTTGCAACAGAAAGACAGACAGTAGCAGGGCGATAAAGGAAATCAGAAGACGCATGGCGAACCCTTGATCAAAACAGGTCAGTTGGTGATATGAAGAACCGGTTACACGGAATCAGTTATCCCAGGAAGCTGTCCGAGATACAATTCCAGTTCGACATCCTGCATATCGCTGTCAGGACTGCGAACAAAGTCATGTTTCAGAAAAATTCTCAACATTCGCTTGTTGTCACCACGGACATTGGCCGTCAGCTTGCTTAAACCCCGTTGCTTGCCGATGGAAATAATTTCCTTTAGCAAGGTTTTGGCCATACCCCGTCCCTGTTGCGACTCCCGAACGACAAAGGCCACTTCGGCAGCATTGGCCTGTGGTAGGTAATAAAACCTGCCGATGGCCTCGATTTCTTCACGCGGACCTCTGGAGTGCGTAATACACAGCGCCAGATCACGGGTCTGGTCGACAGCCACCAGTGCCGCCGCTTTTTCACGTGGCATCTGATTGATTTGATAGCTGTATCGCATCAAAAGTGTCTCTTTGGTATGGGAATAAAAAAACTCCTGCAACAATCGCTCGTCAGAAGGCTGCAAAGGCCTGAAGCTGTAACGCTCCCCTTCGAGTTTGAGTTTGCGGACCTCGATGTGCCCCCATTCGGGGATGTCGGTGGGTTTCTGTTGCTGGTAGTCCGGTACCCAGTAATGCTCCCGCACTGCCTCCAGCAACTGGTCACGAAACTTCGGGTGAGCAATCTGGATCAGCTCCAGTGCCCGCTCCCGTATACTCTTGCCACGCAGGGTCGCGATGCCATATTCGGTAACCACATAATGCACATCACCACGGGAAGTCACGACCCCAGAACCCTGGGTCACATAGGGGACAATTTTGGACACTTCCCCGTTTTTTGCCGTCGAGGGCAGGGCAATAATCGGCCGCCCGTACTTGCTCATCGAGGCCCCACGGATAAAATCGACCTGGCCACCGATCCCACTGTAAAACCTGAAACCCAGTGAGTCAGCGACCACCTGACCGGTCAAATCGACCTCGATAGCACTGTTGATCGCGACCATATGATCATTTTTGGCGATATTGACGGGATTGTTGACGTGTTCTGACGGATAAAATTCAATGTGTGGATTCTGATGTACATAGTCATACAGCCGTCTGGATCCCAGACAAAAGGTGGTGATCGCCTTGCCGTGATGAAAAGTTTTACATCGATTGTTGATAATTCCACGATCCATCAAGTCGATGACACCATCACCCATCATCTCGGTGTGGATACCGAGATCCTTGTGATCACCGAGGTGTTGCAACACGGCGCTGGGAATCTTGCCGATACCCAGTTGCAATGTGGCACCGTCATCAATCAACATCGAGACATAACGACCAATTTGCTCCGTGACCTCATCACCAGGTGAACTTTCCAGTTCATATATTGGCTCATCTGCCTCCATCCAGGCATCGATCTGGCTCATATGGATGAAACTGTGGCCACTGGTGACCGGCATCTGCGGGTTGATCTGGGCAATAATACGACGGGCATAGCGACAGGCAGCTGAGACCACATCAACCGCGACCCCAAACGAACAATAGCCATGACGGTCCGGTGGGCTAACCATCACCAGTGCCGCATCCAGGGCCAGAACCTGGTCACGAAACAGACCGGGAACCTCGGACAGAAAACAAGGGGTATAGTCACTATAGCCCTGGGCGACTGCGCGCCGTGTGCCCGGACCCAGGAACAGGGAATTGACCCGAAACAGATTACGATATTTTTTCTCGACCCAGCGATTTTCACCGAGGGTCAAAATCTGTACGACCTCGATATCGGCGAGTTGTCCGGCATTGTCAATCAGATCCTGAATCAACAGATTGGGCACTGCCGCATTGGAACCGATAAAGATCCGGTCGCCTGACTTGAGTAATTTCTGCCAGTCGACAGAGCGTTGGCCAGGAGGCTGTCCGAGAACAGGAGTCGTAGACATGGCTATCCAGGTAGGTTGATCCGGTTCAGTCTTCGGTAAGTGCCTGCTCGACATCGGCAATCAAATCCTCGGTATTTTCGATCCCGATCGAAAAACGGATCAGATCGCTGCTGATACCAAGAATCTTGCGCTGTGGCTCGGGAACCGAAGCATGGGTCATGGTTTCAGGATGATTGACCAGCGACTCCACACCACCGAGGCTTTCGGCCAGGGAAAAAATTTTCAGACTTTGCATAAAGCGGGCTACGGCAGCGAAGTCCCGATTCAAACGGGCGCTAACGATACCGGAATAACCCTGCATCTGCTGTTTGGCCAGTGCATGCTGGGGATGACCAGACAAACCGGGGTAAATCACTTCACCAAATGCCGGCATGGCCTGCAGCGCTTTGGCTAATTGCAGGGCATTTTTTTGATGCGCCGCCATCCGGATCGCCAGGGTCTTGATACTCCGTAACAACAAAAAACAATCCAGTGGCGCGTTGACAGCACCACAAGCGAACTGGATGAAACGCAGTTGTTCATACAGGACGTCATCATTGAGCATCAGACAACCGCCGATAATATCGCTATGACCACCAATATATTTGGTGACGCTGTGCATCACCACATCAGCGCCCAGAGCCAGCGGAGACTGGAAGATCGGCGAAGCAAAGGTATTGTCCACAATGGTCAAAACACCGGCTTTTCTGGCCGCCGCAGAAACCGCCTGTATATCGATGATCCGCAACAGTGGATTGGTTGGCGTCTCCAGCCAGACAAAACGGGTGTTGGGACGAAAATAACCTGCTAACTGGTCTTCGGCAACTGTCAGATCAACAAACTCAAATTCAATCTCGTATTGGGCGTAAATCTGGCGAAATAGCCGGCCGGTACCACCATAAACGTCGTCACAGACCAGCACATGATCACCCGGTCGGGCCAATTGGGCGACCGCCTGGATGGCCGCCAGTCCGGAGCTGTAGGTGATGGCATGGGCGGCCTGTTCCAATGTGGCTAACGAGTTCTCTAGTGCATCACGGGTCGGATTGCCGGAACGTGCATAATCATAGGTTTTCGGTCGACCGGGAAAATCCTGAACATAAGTCGAGGTCTGAAAAATCGGTGTCATGATGGCCTGATGGGTGCTGTCAGGAACCACGCCGGCGTGAACACAGAGGGTCGATTGACCGCGATCTGAAGAGGATGTCATGAAGATTATATCCGGAGCTGGAGTAACAGTCCCGAGGTGTATTTTTTGCGCTTCGGAACTGGATTTGGAAGATCCGAGAATAGCACGCAACTGCGGACTCTGAACAGTCATTCGCATCCTGAAAATTACTTTTATTGCCCGGAAATCAATTCTTCATTCCAGGCTCAAGGTGACAAAAAAAGCAAAAAAACGAATTATTTACCAAACGAGTTGAACCGTTTGGCAGGAGCCTTCGACTCAATGGGTACAGAAAGCAAAAAAACCTGCAAATCTGAATACATCACTATACCTGGAGATTCAAAATGAAAACTCGCGAAATGAACAAACTGAATATGAAACAGCTTACCAAGGCATTATTACTGGCTGGTTTAATGACGGGTCTGACTGCCTGTGGTGGCGGTGGTTCAAGCTCCGGTGCCGGTGGTTCCGATACACACCCTTCCACACTCGGTGATACTCCTGCTGCTCCAGCCGATTCAACAGCTCCGGCAGCGCCAGCGTCACCAGCAGACCCGGCCGCACCAGCTGATCCTTCACCTTCAGACCCAGCCGATCCGGCAGCGCCTGCCGCACCAGCACCAGGCGTAGGTGTCCCTGTACCTGGCGCAGTTCTCGGTCCCATCGTAGATCCTCACCTCCCTGGAATTGATAAACTTATTGATGACCGTAATCAGACCATAACTGCACATACAAAGGATAAATACAACCGAACCGAACAGTGGACCTACCATATCAATCGGATTCTCGGAACGGTGACCATCAATACGCCGGATGGTGACACCTTTTCCGGTAGGGTGGCACTGGATAATTCCTACACAGCAAGTGGTCATTCACATTGGCACCATGTACTTGCATCCTGTAGTGGTGAAATCCAGGTTCAGGGACATCTCGACAACGCGACTGGCATCATCGGCCAGTATAATGACCAGGGCAGTTGCCACGTAGGTCCCTTTCGCACTCATTACAACTACACACACAATATCACCAAAGACTGAAGATTCATCAATCTCTCCACCACCTGACCTTCGGGGCGGCAACTCCGAAGGCCTTTTTTATGGTTGTGAGAACTAATTATTGACCTTGTATCGTAACCACAATCTGTCGTTGATGGGCCCGCAGCCGGTGTTCCCAGAGATACACCCCCTGCCAGGTACCCAGAACCAGCCTACCCCTGGCGATTGGAATGGTCAGGTCATTGGTGGTCAGAACCGAACGGACGTGCGCCGCCATATCATCCGGGCCTTCCATGGTATGTCTGAACAGGGGATCACCATCGGGTGTGAGTCGAGTCATAAAGCGTTCCAGATCATCGCGCACCTGTGGATCGGCATTTTCACATACGAGCAACGAGGCACTGGTGTGACAGACAAAGACATGACATAGACCACAGCGTATATTTCCGTTCGTAGTGCTCTGGAGACAATCGGCGACCTGATCGGTGATATCGTAAGTTCCCCGACCACGGGTGGTGATGGTGAGGATTTTTTGTTGCCACATGTCTCTCTCCGTTTTGCTGATCGCTGGCCGATAGATTTTATGGCCCGGATCAGGTCGATACATTCCACAACAGTGCCCGCTGTAAATTCGATAACAAGGGTTTTTTACTGTTTTCTAGCATCTCATACAGCCTCCTAACGACACCCAATCATAGAATAACAAAATCTCTTACTGTCATCCCCCCGAATGCGGGTATGCACGGCCTTGTTCAGACGATGACATCTCTGATCATTTTCAATAGAGATCAAGTTAATGGCGTAACCGACTGTATAAAACTTTCATCATCCAAGGATTTTCTTTTATGACCAGGTCTTCTGGATTCCCGCCTTCGCGGGAATGACAAATTCAATAGTCCGCGGGAATGACAAATCCAAAAATCCGTAGTTTCAATGACTATCGAACGAGAAAACAGTCAGAGAATTCTTGACTGGCGGCAACACCTGTACATTACACTATGCGCTGGTAGTTCAACAGGAGTTCCCGTCAGGATTTGTCGGTTATTTTTGAGTCAGTTGGCCGTTTTTGGCCATCGAGCGAAAAAGCAGTTGGCAAATCCTGAGTTAGCGGGAACTGCTGGTGGTTCAACGATGAACAGGGCTAAAAAGTGGATTTACTACAACGGCGTTTGCAGGCTTTTCAGGATTGCGACAGGGCTGACTGTCTGAGGCAACTGCAGCATGGTATTGAAAAGGAGTGTCTGCGTATTGACGCTGACGGGGTACTCTCACAGCAGCCCCACCCGGCTGCCCTGGGTGCGCCACTAACCCAGTCTTCGATCACCACCGATTTCAGCGAAAGCCTGCTGGAACTGATCACACCACCGGGCAGGGACATTCGTGAAACCCTGCGTGTCCTGACCGAACTGCACCATTTTGTCTATCAAAATATCGGTGATGAAAAGCTCTGGGTCAACAGCATGCCCTGTATTCTGCAGGGTGAGCACAATATCCCGATTGCCCGCTACGGGCAGTCCAATGCCGGTCGTATGAAATATATTTACCGTCGTGGGCTGGCCCTGCGTTACGGCCGTCTGATGCAGACCATTGCCGGTATTCATTTCAATATCTCGTTGCCAACAACATTCTGGCATATTTTGAGTCAACTCGAACACGGCGTTGATGCTAATCAAGACACCATCTCCAGCGGTTACATGGCCACCATGCGAAATGTCCATCGCCACAGCTGGTTAATGTTGCTGTTGATGGGCGCTTCACCGGCGGTTTGCATGACCTTTCTCGAAGGCCGCGAACATAATCTGGAGACGATTGACGAACACAGCTTCGGCCTACCTTATGCCACTTCCTTGCGTATGAGCGATCTGGGTTATCAGAACAATGCCCAATCGAGTGTCAATGTCAGCTACGACAGCCTTGAGCGCTATATCGACACCCTCAATCAGGCCATGTCCCAGGTCTATCCGCCCTACACCGAGTTGGGTGTACTGTCTGCCGGAGAATACCACCAGCTCAACGATCACACCTTACAGATCGAGAATGAATTTTATTCCATGGTCCGGCCCAAACGGGCCGGGGACCCACTACTGCGGCCGAGCCGATTGCTTCGTGATTCGGGGATCGAATATCTGGAACTTCGTTTTTTGGATCTCAACCCCTTTAATGCCATTGGCATCGATATCGATCAGACCCGGATGCTCGATATTTTTGTGGTCTATTGTGCCTTGCAAGCCAGCCCGCCGATCAATTCACAGGAACAAAAGGAAATCATCGAAAACCGGCAACGAACCGTCTTGCGCGGCCGCAAACCGGGCTTGACCGTGCTTGCAAAAGGCAAAGAGGTCTCATTACACGATCAGGGACATACATTACTGAATGCTATGAAACCGGTAGCCGAGCTGCTCGATTGTGCCTGCCATACATCCGATTTCAGTTCTGCTTTCAAGCATTATCGTGACACCCTCAACGATCTTTCCTTGACCCCTTCGGCCCGGATCCTGGCCGAGATGCAGACCTGTGGTGAAGCCTTTGCCCAGTTTGCCCGACGCAAGGCCTCTGAGCACGAACACGGATTCAAGACGCAGACGATCGATCCCGGGGTAGACGCCAGTCTCAAGCGGGAGGCGCAATTATCGCTACAAAAACTGCAACAGCTGGAAACCGGGCAAAGTGAGGATTTCGCCAGTTTTCTGGCCCGATATCTTGGCTGAGAGCAGTTCTTGCAGACTCCAGTCACGACGGCGGAATCAGTACCCTCAAGGATCAAGCAGAGCGGATCGTTTTGGTAACTGTTGGCAAGATCTTGATTTCAGCGTCTTTGTCCTCGAGACCGCGTTTACGACGTATCCAGGTACTGGTGTTGGCACCCAAAACCAGCAGACAGGGGGTCAGTAGCAGAGTCAACAACGTGGCGAAACTCAGGCCACCAGCGATGGCGCTGGACAACTGGGTCCACCACTGGGTCGATGGAGCACCAAAGGAAACCTGCCGATGCAGCAAGTCAATATTCATCGACAGCACCATCGGGATCAAGCCCAGCACGGTGGTGCCGGCCGTCAGCAGGACCGGCCGCAACCGCAACCTGCCGGTATTCACCGCCGCCTGCAAGGATGGCAAGCCTTCACGGACAAACTGGTTATAGGTGTCGATCAGGATGATATTGTTGTTGACTACAATACCGGCCAGGGCAATGATGCCCAGACCCACCATAACAATACCGAAAGGTTGGGCTGTCACCAGCAAACCGAGCAGGATACCGGCCGTCGAAAACACGATTGCACTCAGAATCAGGATGCTCTGGTACAGACTGTTGAACTGGGTCAGCAAGATGATGATCATCAAAAAAAGTGCGATGAAAAAGGCATTGCTGAGGAAGGTGGTGGTCTCCTTCTGGTCCTGGCCCTCACCCTTGACCTTGACCAGCACATCTGCCGGAAAATCCGCCCTGGTCAGAGTGGCCTTGAGGGCTTTCAAGGCATTGTTTACCAATACGCCTTCCATGACATCGGCTTGCAGGGTCACGGTCCGATGGGCATCCACACGACTGATGCTGCCGGTCTTGCGGGCAGGGGTAATGGTGACAAAATTACTCAGCGGGATCAGCCCCTTGAGCGTCTGTATCTTCAATTCACGCAAACGATCATAGGCCCGTTGTGATTTTGGAAAACGAACCCGGATATCCACCACCTGATCACTGTCATCCGGACGGTAATCGGTCACTTTTAACCCGGTGGTCACCATCTGGATGGCACTGCCGATGGTCGTAATATCCGCCCCATAACGACCGGCCTTACTACGATCCACGCTCATGGCCCATTCAATCCCGGGCACTGGTCGGTCGTCTTCAATATCCTTGAGACCGGTCTGTTTGACCATCGCCTGATGGATCGTATCCGCGGCCTGTTGCATATGCGAAGGTAACAACGCACTGACCTGGAGTTTGATCGGTTTACCGGCGGATGGTCCATTACTGGCTTTGCGAAATTCCAGTTGCAGCCCGGCCAGATCAGCAGTACGTTGTTTCATTTCTGCCAAGATCTCGGTAGCAAGGCGACGCCTGTCCCAGTGGATAAATTCAAACTGCAGAGAACCGATAACATCCTCGGCAATCCCGGATTGGCCACGATTGAAAGAACGGGCATACAGAGCCTTGATCTCGGGCATCCCGACCAGCCGTTTTTCAACCCGCTGTAACAGGGCATCCTTTTCATAAATGGACAGATCGCCACGGGCATGGAGCAGCACCTGCGCCGATTCTGGTTCAACATTGGGAAAGAATTCCACCCCTTTACCAAACTTGAAGTAGGTGCCATAACTACCGGCTATCAACAGCAGGACCACCAGCAGGGTTTTCCCGGGATGATGCAACAAGGCCGTCAGCAGACGCAAATAGGCACGCATGGCTGCATTGGGTTGTGTGGCTGTGGTGGTGGACGCGATATGGGCAGGGCTGATTTTTCGGTGCATCAGTCCACCCAGTGCGGGCAAAAACAGCAACGCCATAAACAGCGATGCCGTCAGACAGATGATCACGGTGATGGGCAGAAATTTCATGAATTGCCCCATAACACCGGGCCAGGCAATCAGGGGAGCGAAAACCGCCAGTGTCGTGGCCGTTGAAGCAATAATCGGCCAGGCCATACGTTGTGCGGCAGCAGCAAATGCCTGGGAGTTTGAGTACCCTTGTTCGCGGTTTCGGGTTGCCAGTTCTGTAACCACAATCGCCCCATCGACCAGCATACCAACCACCAGGATAAGACTGAACAGCACCACAATATTCAGTGTGTAGCCCATTGAATACAAGACCAGAATACCGGTCAAAAAGGAGGCCGGGATGGCCAGCCCGACCAGAATGCCGCTGCTGACACCGAGTGCCCCGATAACGATGATCACCACCAGGATCACCGCACTGGAAACATTGTTGCTCAGATCGGTGAGCATATCCTTGATCTGGGTCGAACTGTCCAGGATATAGGTTTGACGTAATGATGTGGGCCAATAGCTGCGACGCTGGTCGACGATCTTTTTGACCTGGGCAATGGTGCGTATGATATTGGCACCGACGCGTTTTTTGACTTCCAGGGAAATGGCCGGTTGGCCGTCAATCCGGGCGAAACCCGTCGGATCCTTGAAGGTCTTGCGCACGGTGGCGATATCACCCACCGTGATGACCGTATCCCCAGCCGTTTTCACCGGTAATTGCAGAATATCCTGTATGCCATTGATGACACCAGGAACCTTGATCACCATACGACCGGCGCCATTATCGAGTGCCCCGGCGGCCACCAGCTGATTATTACGTGAGACGGTATTGAAAATGGTCAGGAAATCGAGATGATAGGTTTCCATGATCACCGGGTCGACGATCACCTCCAGCACCTCTTCACGATCACCACCCAGATTGACCTCCAGGACCCCGGGCAAACCTTCGATATCGTCACGCAATTTGCGCGCAATCTGCATCATCTGACGTTCCGGTACCGGTCCTGAAAGGGTCATGGACAACACCGGAAACAACGCCACATTCACTTCGTGAACCTCAGGTTCCTTGCCACCGGCAGGCAGTTTGGGTTTGGCCAGATCGACTTTGTCCCGAACATCCTGCAATGCCGCCGCGCTGTCAAAACCGGCTTCAAACTCCAGGGTCACGGAGGCATGACCTTCACCGGCGTTGGCACGCATCTCTTTTACCCCTTCGATGGATTTGAGCTCCTTTTCCATCGGCCGGACCAGTAGCCTTTCGGCATCATCCGGAGAGATGCCCTCATGGGACATCGAGACATAGATGATCGGGATCGCCACATCCGGCGAAGATTCACGTGGTATCAGCTGATAGGCATTCAAACCCGCCAGAATCAGAAATAACAGGGTAATCAGGGTTGTACGGCGATGTTCGATCACCCAGTCAATCAATGTATTCACCGGGCTGCCACCTTGGCCCTGGTCGTAAAAACTGGCGCCACCACATCACCACGTGAGACAAAACCCTGTCCGGTTACCACCAGATTAACGACTTCCGGTAATCCGGTCACCCAGAAACCCTGGTTATCACTTTGCAGCAACTGCACAGGCAATGGCAATATGCGATTGTCACCATCCACCGCTTTGACAAACAAACTGCCATCAGCCGCAAGATTCAATAGCACCGGTGACAAATGGTGGGCGCGGGCAGTGCCAAGTGTCACGGCTATGGTCGAGCTTTGACCCAGTGGTGGACTGGCATTGGTGCTTGCACCAAACGGCTGAACCAGTGCTTCAACCTCAAAACTGCGTGATGCCGCATCGGCACTGACAGCAATATAGCTGATTTTACCCCTGACTTCACCACCACCGATGAGACGACCCTGGACCACCAGACCGGTACGCATTTGACCGATCTGCTGTTGCGGGACATTGAATACCAGCTTGAGCTGACTGCGATCGATGAGTGAGATGATGTTATCCCCGACCCGCAGATAATCGCCAAGCTCCACATTACGTTGCTCTACCACACCATCAAACGGGGCCCGAATCCGGGTCCGTTCTATGTCCTTATCGATCCGCTGTAAATTGGCTCTGGCTGATGCCAGTTGTGCCCGATCAGTTTGAATCTGGTTATCCGAGAGCAGTGCTCGTTTGAATAATTTTAAATCGGCTTGCAGGCGAGTCGTACGTAACTGCAGCTCGGCTACTGCCTGATCACGCAAGGCCTGGCGATCGGCTATATCCAGCTGTATCAAAGGCTGCCCCGCTTTGACTGTCTGACCTTTTGTCACCAGCAGTTGCGTGACTCTGGCTGCAGTTTCTGCGCGCAGATACACCCGACGCAGTGGCAGGATCTGTCCCTGAAAATTCAGGATTCGGATCATACTTTTGGCCTTGAAGGTCTTGACTTCAACCTTGACGGCTGGTGTCGTGACCACTTTGCTGTCTGTCTGTGCCTTAGTGTCACGGACGACCGCTGAAGTCTCCTGCTGTGATCCGAATTGCCCGGACAAGACCCAGCCGAGCACAGCCAGCCCCAGAACAACTGCAATCCAAAATGATCGTTTCATGGCGAATACCAATAAATAATAATGAGTGAAGGGTGATCGTTAAGCCGACAAGACAGGGACAAAGCTAGCCTTGTCTGAGACCTGCAAGACCGGCCATCATGAATTCGCTGACGATGACCAGAAAATTCTCGACCGACATCCCCAGGCGCCGATCGACTTCCCGATTCCAGATCATACGCAAGGCACCGTCAAAGGTAGCTTCCAAGGCAGCGGTGAGCTGATTGACCGGCAGATCCGGTATCCGGCCCTGGGCAATCCC
>CAZTLH010000009.1:0-16755 GCA_964614335.1 uncultured Gammaproteobacteria bacterium | reverse complement strand
GATCGATGCATTGCAGGCTCACTAGATCACCCTCAATATTGCTCATCGGTACCAGTATCATCGTTATTCTGTTAAGTTTTGGTATCGGTTTCAACCTACAACACAGAATCATTCACCCCTTGTCTCGATTCGTCAAAGGAATGAAGAAGGTAGCGCATAATGATTTGACAATAAAAATCGACGACAAAGGCTCTACTGGAGAGTTAAAGCAAGTCATTACTGACATGAATGGTCTGGTCAATATTCTTCATGGAAATATTGTTGATATCTCACACTTGGGCCAGAAGGTTTCAAGCACGGCAATAGAGGTCGGAAAGTCCTCCGTAATCGCAAAGGATTCTCTGGAACTGCAAAAACATAGTGCACAATCCATTGTTGAATCGAGTGACGCACTATCGGTAATGGCCAATGATGTTGCCAATAGTGCAGCATCAGCTTCACAGGCCGCGGACACTGCTGACCAGGCTATTGACAATATTCACAAACGTGTAGCCAACTCCAAACAACAAATTTCCTTGTTGGCAGAGACCGTCGAAACAGCCAATAATGCAATTTCTTCATTAAAAGCTGACAGTGATAACATTGGCCAAATTTTGGATGTCATCAAGACAGTGGCAATGCAGACCAACTTACTGGCACTCAATGCCGCGATTGAAGCGGCACGCGCCGGTGAACATGGCCGAGGATTTGCTGTCGTTGCTGACGAAGTACGTCATCTTGCACAACGTACCGGAGATTCCACACAAGAAATTGAGACCCTAATAGAAAAACTTCAGGCAAGTGCGGAACTCGGTTCCCGTTCGGCCGGTGCAGGCAGAGAGCAGGTCGAGAACAATATTGCCGCCACCGAACAAGTGGTGACTGCACTCACGTCTGTCACAAACAGCGTAAAAACTATTACAGCTGTAAATCAAGAGATTGAGGCGGCAACCCTGCAACAAGCCAATAGCGTTAACCAGATTCTAGAAGAAGTCGCCAGTGTCAGAAACCTGTCAGAACAAGCCAATGACGCCGTAAGCAGCCACGTAATTACCACAGAAGATCTTGGCACATCAGCCAGATCTCTGGAACATATGGTCAAGCGTTTCGTGGTTTAAAGGCAACAGGGGGTCGGACCTGCGTATAGCATTGTATTTATTGAATAACAGATAATAATTTGAGCTTTGTATCGTCTTAAACTACCCATTTTGATAGCAAAAAGAGCCATTTAACTGACAAGTCAGCAAATCCGGATATGTTTTGCTTGGATCGGGAGTCAGCTTTTCACGATGTCTGCAATTCTCACTAATGCTTCAGACAATAATGCTTCTGATGTTGCGTAGGAGAGGCGAATATTGTTGGCCAAGCCGAAAGCCTCGCCGGTAACGGTGGATACACGAGCTTTGAGCAAGAGTAATTCGGCAAAATCGGAAGCGGTATCAATCATACTGCCGGCAAGGGTTTTGCCAAAAAATGAAGACACATCCGGAAAAAAATAAAATGCCCCGGCAGGTCGTGTAACCTGAATCCCCGGGATCTGTTTAAGACCTTCCCAGACCAGGTCACGACGCCGGGAAAAAGCATCTACCATATATTGAATACTCGAAACCGGGGCCTGCAAGGCGGTGATCGCCGCACGTTGGGTGATGCTGTTGGCGCCGGACGTGATCTGGCCCTGAATTTTGTTGCAGGCTTTGGCGACTTCCATCGGTGCGGCAGCATAACCTAACCGCCAGCCGGTCATGGCAAATGCCTTGGACAAGCCATTGATGGTGATCGTACGATCATAAAGCTCCGGGAATCCGGCCAGACTGCAATGCTCACCTTCATAAATAATGTGTTCATAGATCTCATCGGAGATGATTTGCAGTTGCGGATAACGAGTCAACACCTCAACCAGGTCCTGATATTCCTCACGGCTATAAACCGCACCGCTGGGATTATTTGGCGAATTCATAATCAACAATTTCGTGTTGGCGGTAATGGCCGCTTCCAGCTGCGCTGGTTTGATCTTGAACTGGCTGGAAACCGAAGTCTCAATCGGCACCATGACACCTTTGGCCAGCCGTATCAGGGCTTCATAGCTAACCCAGTATGGTGCAGGCATCAACACTTCATCACCTGGATTGACCAATGCCAGAATAGCGTTGGCCAGTGATTGTTTGGCACCGGTGGAAACCACAATCTGCTCCGGACTATATTCCAGGTCATTGTCACGTCGCAGTTTTTCACAAACAGCCTCACGCAAGTCCGCATATCCGTTAACCGGGGTATAGGCACTGTAGTTATCATCGATCGCTTGTTTGGCGGCTATCTTGACGAAATCGGGAGTCTGAAAATCGGGCTGCCCCAGACTAAGGCTGATAATCTCCTGTCCTGCGTCCCGCAGCTCCCGTTCCCTGGCCGCCATGGCCAGCGTCTGAGACATCGGGATACGATCAATTCTGTCGGCAAGTCTTGGCATCATGCTGTTCCTTGTGAACCTCAAAAGATCTTATTTTATACCCTCACAAGCAGGAATGGCTGAACTGAAAGATCTTTCAAAAGTCTGATGTCTTAAGCAAGTTTTAAGTTTGGCTGCCTATACTGTGCACCATCAACTTAACCAGGTACTGACATGAACGCTTTGGCCCTACAAAAACAATACCCATCGAAGCCTGTCCGGCAACATAAAACCCGTGACCGGGTGCTTTTCCCACAGCAAGAACTGCAACTGCATGACCAACCGGATGCAGTCCGGGCAGAGGTTGAATCCTATATCGCCAGCCGCTTTGATGAATGCTACGGTGCCGAGATCACGACCTTTCTACCACGACTGATCAGCGCACAATTCGATGGCAAAACCTCCGCCGCCGTCGGTCTGAATATGGCGGCGACCGGGTCACTGTTCCTGGAGCAGTATCTCGATGCCTCTGTGGAGCAAACCCTGGCAGGTGCTGCGAAACAACCGATCTGCCGTGATAATATTGTTGAGATCGGCAATCTGACCGTCACTCAGTCTGGCAACAGCTTTCTGGTCTTCATCTTGCTCAATGCCATCCTCGATGCCGCCGGTTACCGCTGGGTAAGCTTCACGGCCACACGTCAGGTGCGCCGTATTCTTGGTAAACTCGATTGCCGGGCCCATAAACTGTGTGATGCCAAGGTCAGCAAACTCAATAGCGACCAAGCCAAATGGGGCGCTTATTACGAAACCGAGCCGGAAGTGCTGGCAGTCAATATCCAGGAGTCCATGGCAATTCTGAACAGTCAGAAACTGACCGCAGACATTCTTGAAAACTACCGTGAAACCATAGCCAAATTGGCCGCACAATTGCGAAAAGACTGCTGATGTCGGTCCTTGCTGCGGTAGAAACCCGGGCCCGGCAAACACCTGGTCAATGCATTATAGATACGGGTGAACAGGTCATTGACTGTCAGGAATTTTACTGGCAGGTAACCGCTGTTGCTGACAAACTGAAAAAACTGAAAAACCCCGTCATTGGCCTGCTTGCCGACAATGGCCTGCAATGGATCGTGACCGATCTGGCCTGTCGTCAGGCATCGATTACACTGTTGCCCCTCCCTACCTTTTTCTCCAGTCAACAAATCGAGCACGCTGTATTGACGACTGATCTGACCCACCTGGTCACCGACGACCACGAACGGCTACTTGGCATTCCCGCCATCGGTGCCTCTGAACTGCCTCAACAAGACAGCGGTTTACCATTGCTCCAGTGCGAGATTCCCAAAGCCGGGTCCTCCACCATGCCACAGGACACCAGCAAGGTTACCTTTACCTCCGGTTCAACCGGACAACCCAAAGGCGTTTGCCTGGACAACAAACAACAAGACGCCGTAGCCCAGGCACTGGTAGACGCGGTGGGCCTGGATGCACCACGGCATCTGTGCCTGCTTCCCATGAGCACACTACTGGAGAATCTCGCCGGTATCTATGCTCCCTTGCTCGCCGGGGGCACAATTATCGCACCCAGCCTGGCTGCCTTGGGTTTTCAGGGCAGTACGCTGGCCTCTTTACCCAAGCTGTTATCGGCAATCAGCCAGCATCAACCCCAGAGCATCATTTTGATCCCGCAATTATTACTGGCCCTGGTGGCAGCCAGTTCACAGGGCTGGAAAGCCCCAAAATCCCTGCAATTTATTGCCGTCGGCGGCGGCAAGGTGGCACCGGCACTGCTGCAACAGGCCAGATCATTAGGCTTGCCGGTGTTTGAAGGCTACGGCCTATCCGAATGCGCTTCAGTGGTCAGTCTCAATACCCGATCAGCACAAAAACCGGGGAGTATCGGCAAACCGCTCGCAGGTCGTGAGGTCACCATCGTTGATGGCGAGATTATTGTCGAAGGTAGCATTTTCTCCGGTTATCTGAATGACCCGGACAGCTGGTATCCAACCCGGGTTGCTACTGGTGATCTCGGTTTTTACGATGACGAGGGTTTTCTGCACATCAACGGTCGCAGAAAAAACCTGCTGGTTTCCAGCTACGGCCGCAACATCAGCCCGGAATGGGTAGAAAGCGAATTGCTGGCAGGGCCATTATTGGGGCAATGCGTCGTGTTTGGCGATGACCGGCCGTATTGTATCGCACTGCTATGGCCACGAGAGGCTGCAACCACTGAACAGCAAATTTGCGACTGGATCACCCGGGTTAACCACACACTGCCCGATTATGCCCAAATCAGGGGCTGGCAACGTCTGGACGCACCACTGAGCCATCAATCCGGACAGCTGACCAGCAACGGGCGGCCGAAAAGAAGCACAATTGAGCATGATTTCTCTATCATGATCAATCAATGCTATACGACCACGACAACAGTATAAAGGAGTCATTAATGAGTTTTTTTGCCACACTGCAATCTGCAACACAAGCCGAACGGGAAAAGCTTTTTACTGCAGCAATCTTCAACAAGGCCTTAAGCGGTGCTGCCACCATGGAGGACTACGTCGCCTTCCTGACCGAAGCCTATCATCATGTCAAGCACACCGTCCCGCTGTTGATGGCAACAGGCTCGAGACTTCCGGAGTCGCATGAATGGCTGAGAACAGCAGTAGCCGAATACATCGAAGAAGAAATCGGCCATCAGGAATGGATCCTCAACGATATTGCTGTTTGCGGTTATGACAAGGAAACCGTACGTCACAGTCAACCCGGCCGGGCAACAGAATTAATGGTCGCCTACGCCTATGATCAGGTACAGCGGGTCAATCCGATTGGTTTCTTTGGCATGGTGCATGTCCTGGAAGGCACCAGCATCACGACCGCCGACAAGGTCGCCTCCGCTGTCAAACAAAGCCTTGGGCTGGAAGAAAACGCCTTCACTTATCTACGTTCACACGGTGCACTGGATCAGCAGCACGTCAAGTTTTTCGAAAGATTGATGGACCGTGTTACCGATAAAGACGAACAGGCACAGATTATTCATTGTGCCAAAATGTTCTATCATTTATACGGTGCAATCTTTCGTGATCTGACCACACAGTAGACTGCTGGATTACCTCATCACGAGCGCCTGATAACCTTGAGAAAACGTGGGTAACTGGATTCAATCCTTATCAAGGCTCGGTCTTTGGTCCGTAATGGGCAAAACGCTTGATGACCTCAAAAATCTCTTCGTTCGGCAGGATCTTGCCTCCATCGAGCAGTAGACAGTGATAATACTGCCGGGCCAGGGTTTCAAGTTCCACTGCACGCCACATCGCCTGTTCCAGTGTTCTGCCGAGTGTCAACATACCGTGGTTGGCCAACAGACAGGCCTCACGGTCCTCCAATGCGTTCAGAGCGTTGTGCGAGAGGGCATCCGTGCCAAAGGTGGCATAATCGGCACAACGAACGGTGCCCCCACCGAACGCGGCGACCATATAGTGCACGGCAGGGATTTCCCGCTGTGAAATGGCCAGGATGGTGGCAAAAGTCGAATGGGCATGAACGATAGCACCCACTTCAGGCCGAGCCTGCATGATGTCTACATGCATCGGCCATTCCGTTGAGGGTGCATAGGGACCGACCCATTCACCTCTGCTGCCTGTCAGTGATATGCAGGCGATATCCTGCACCTGCAGGCGTAGATAAGGGATACCACTGGGTGTGATCAACAGGGTTTCATGATCACGAACGCTGATATTGCCGGATGTCCCCTGATTGAGACCACTGGCATTCATCTCCAGGCACTGCTCAATAATGGCCTGGCGTAGCTGTTGTTCGCGGCTTTCCATGATCTAGGGCTGCCCGATCCTGTGCTCTAGAACATCGCCAGCAACAGGATTCCAAACAAAATTCGATAAACACCAAAAGCCACAAAGGTGAACTTCTGCAAAAATTGAATAAACCACTTCATAACAAAATAAGCCACCACAAATGACACCACGAAACCAACCACCAGACTGCCCAGGTCAGCGCTGCTGAAATCACGATAATGCTTCAACAGATCAAAGCCACTGGCTGCCAGCATCACGGGTACGGCCAGCAGAAACGAAAACTCGGCGCTGGCTTTACGACTCAGGCCGACCAGCAAGGCACCGACAATGGTCGAGCCTGCACGACTGGTACCCGGAATAAGGGCGAATACCTGGGCAATACCGATCCACAGGGCCTGGCCATAAGTCACCTCTTCAACCTCGGTCACTATCGGTGTTTTACCGCGTTGAAAATACTCAACCACCAGAAACACCACACCACCCACAATAAACATTACCGCCACAACAGACACCGAAAACAGTGCCTTGACCTGGTGATGAAACAACAATCCTGCTACCCCGACAGGAACAAAGGCCACGGCCAGTTTTAACCATAACGGGAAGAATTCCGGTCGCAGCTTTTCCTTGTAGTTCGCCACTACCGCCAGAATCGCAGCCAGCTGAATGATTACTTCAAATGCCTTGTTGTTATCAGTCTGCGCCAAACCCAGCCACTGGCTGGCGACGATTAAATGACCGGTTGAAGAAACCGGTAGAAATTCGGTCAGCCCCTCAATAATACCAAGGATGGCTGCATCAAAAAAATCCATGTTGTTATTCCTGATTGCAAGATTTTGTGGGAGTAAAGCGGTTGTTGATCATTTTTCGGGTCAGAATTCCTTATCTGACTATCGACACGCTTACTTTAGCATAATTTACAGAATAGGCAGACGGTTGAGTTCCTGACGACAAGACTTCCAATTCGGCATAAATTTGGTCATCAGTCTTTTGAAACGGGCATTATGCGAGGGTTCCAGCAAATGCACCAGTTCATGCACCACGACATATTCAAAGCATGCTGCCGGTTTGCGTGCCAATTCGGTATTAAGACGTATGCTGTGAGCCCTGTAGTTGCAACTTCCCCATTTTGTCTTCATCCGACGGACGAAGAATTTTTCGATCTTTACACCCAATCGTGGTTGCCATTTATCGAGCAAGGGCAGTAAAGCGCTTTTGATTTCATCACGATACCATTGCTCGACAATTGCCTTGCGCTTTAAATCCGATGTTCCCGGTCTCACAAACAGTTCGAATGTACCAAGCCCTAATCTAACCAATGGGGTGCCAGGATGTTCGATAATCTGGATTGAATAATCATTGCCCCAGAACTTGAGTACTTCCCGACTTGCATATTGACGAGTGTTTTCTTGTTGCAGAGTCAACAACCTACTTCGATGAGATCGTATCCAGTCCAGCTTTGAGAGCGCAAATGCACGAATATGAGCAATTTCCATACCTCTTGGTGCCGAAATTCGCACATACCCATCAGGTGGATACACCCGCAGGTGAACATTTCGGATGTCTTTTAACAGCACCTCGATATTGATGTCATCGACTACAAGTTTGATCACTATCAGCCTTCGGGTCAATTTTTATTAATTTATACAAGCCATGTAGAGTTCGTTGCAGCATGAATCGCGGAAGACAGTGTGGCTTCTTGATACTCACCGTTATCTCCATTTGTATTGAAGTGGTGCCGGTGAGAGGAGTCGAACCTCCGACCTACTGATTACGAATCAGTTGCTCTGCCAACTGAGCTACACCGGCATACAATCTGGGCAGAGAATTCTAGTGGTTTTTAGACCGGGAGTCGACCGGATTTAGTTTGAATGCTTGCATTTCTCGTCATGCATCAGGCGGTAATGAAATGACTGACATGATGACGTTGGTGTTGTATCACGTTTTGTTTTATGCTCAAACAGCACCGAAGCAGGCGAAAGAACAGCCTCCCCGTGTTTTGATGATATATCTAATGTCGTGTGCTGCTGTGCAAACGAATGATGATATCGATGCCGTCCACTTCCATTCCTTCCGGCAAATTCTGCAAACCAGTCAAGCCAATTGTCGATGGGTCGATGTCGTGCAACTCTCCGGTTGTGGAGTCATAGAAATGATAATGCGGCTCGGTATTGGAATCGTAGAAGATTTTCCCGGTATCCACTACCAGCTGGCGCACCAGACCACTTTCACGGAACAGGTTCAGGGTGTTGTAGACGGTCGCGCGGGAAACATAATTCGCGCCCCGACCTACCATTCGGACCACTTGCTCCGCCGAGAAATGGTCATGGGAAGCCAATAACAACCGTGCGATCTCGACCCGTTGGTTGGTTGGGCGTACACCGTGATCAAGCAGCGATTGTGTGACTGGTGTTGTTTGAGGTGCTGATATCGTCTTATCCATGGTGGTATTATAGACAAGCAGATAGACAACGTCTATCTTCAGGCAGTGAAATCATCAGCCTGTTGTCTGAAATAACAGACCGACAGGGTGTTTTTTTGATGCTGCGTTCACAGACATGAACAACAAAATCTTGAACACTCAGAAGAATTCCTGACTTTCACACCCACCCCCCACATTTTAAAGAATGAACAACATACCTCTCCAAATGACATGCCTGCCACACACAAAAAGTCACCACTCAAATTGATCAACATTCTGGGGTTGGTTTTCGGTCTGAACTGGCAACAAAAAGCGATCAACATACCCGGTATTGGCGCAATTTCATGGGTCTGATGTTGTCGCACCGTATTCGTCACAGACTCCACCCAATCGCAGTCATCGGGCTCTGTTTGCTGCTCAGTGCCTGTCTGGCCAAGCGTGGGTCCACAGGCAGCACTATCCTTGGCAGAACGCTGTCCTGGAATCAACTGCCAGGCTGGCAGCAGGAACAACTGCCTGCCGTCTGGCCTGGCCTGTTACGCAATTGTCAACGCAACGCGCAAGATACTCCGGCCTGGAAACCCCTGTGTACGGCAGCCGCGCTGGTGCCTGCAGACAATGACAGCCAAAAAGCCTTTCTCGAACAGCATTTTGTACCACGATCACTAAATACCCGCTGGTGGCAGCCAACAGCATTGATCACCGGCTATTATGTTCCGGTAATCGATGGCAGTTTGCATGCCAATAATACCTATCATTACCCCTTGTACCGGCCACCTGCAGATCTGGTGCGTCTTGATCTGGGTCCCGGACTGCAGGTTCCAACAATGGGGCGTCTACACAATGGCCGGGTTACACCCTACCCCACCCGGGCAAAGATCAACGCGGAAGACGTGACCGGTAATCCCGGAATCCTTGCAGGACAGGAAATCGTCTGGCTGGCAGACCCCATCGAACGCTTTTTTTTGCATATCCAGGGCAGTGGACGGATCGAGCTGGATGACGGCACCAGTCTGGCCGCCAGTTATGCGGCGAATAATGGCCAATCCTACCATTCTATTGGCAAAGAGTTGATCACTCGCGGGGAGATGACTGCTGTCGGGACCAATCTATACAGTCTAAAACAATGGCTACACGACCACTCGCTGCAACGGCAGGAAATACTGAACAGCAATCCGCGTTATATTTTTTTCAATACCCGAAAAATCAACAAAAACTGGTCACCAAACGGCGCTTTCGGATTGCCACTGACGGCCGGGCGCAGCCTGGCTGTCGATCCTGATCAAATACCACTCGGCTCGCTATTATGGCTAGACACCACCCTGCCGGGAAAAGCATCTGAGCCCTACCGGCATTTGATGCTGGCCCAGGATCGAGGTGCTGCCATCAAGGGCAGGCTGCGCGCGGATTTATTCTGGGGTCAGGGCAAGGATGCCGAACGTCTGGCGGGACATATGAAGCAAGCCGGTCGGCTGTATCTGCTGGCACCCAAATCACCGATCGATAGCCCCTGAATGCTATTGCTGCTTGTTTGCGAAAACGCCGCAAAACCACAGTATACGACCACAACAGCTCCCACCGGCCATACCAGTCGGTGGGAACCGGATTATATTGACTCAACGGATCTCAGTTAACCTTCGGGTCGTATTCACCACTCTTGTAGCGAGCGGTCACGACCTCCATGGATACCGGGTGTATTTTTGAGGCATTGCCACAGGCGCCAAAAGCTTCATAGCGCGCCTTGCAAATTCCCTTCATCGCAGCGGTCGCCGCAGCCAGATATTTTCGCGGATCAAAATTGCTCGGATTTTCCATCAAATGACGACGAATTGCACCGGTCGATGACATCCGCAAATCGGTATCAATATTGACTTTGCGGACGCCGTGTCGGATACCTTCAACAATCTCTTCCACCGGCACACCATAGGTCTGCCCCATATCACCACCATGTTCATTGATAATCTTGAGCCAATCCTGCGGCACAGATGAGGAGCCATGCATGACCAGATGGGTATTGGGAATACGGGCATGTATTTCCTTGATCCGTTCAATCGCCAGAATATCGCCCGTTGGCGGTCGGGTGAATTTATAGGCCCCATGGGAGGTCCCGATCGCGATCGCCAGTGCATCGACACCGGTCTCACGGACAAACTGTGCGGCTTCTTCAGGGTCGGTCAAAAGCTGGCTGTGATCCAGTTTCCCGACCGCACCGATACCGTCTTCCTCGCCAGCCTCACCGGTTTCCAGTGAACCCAGACAACCCAGCTCGCCCTCCACTGAAACACCACAATCGTGTGACATTTCGACCGTACGACGGGTCACAGCTACATTGTATTCATAGCTCGATGGGGTCTTGCCATCTTCCTGCAAGGATCCATCCATCATCACCGAACTGAAACCCAGCTGGATAGAACGCAGACACACTGCCGGTGAAGTACCGTGATCCTGATGCATAACCACCGGAATATGCGGAAATTCTTCTGTTGCAGCCAATATCAAATGTCGCAGGAACGGCGCGCCGGCATAACTTCTCGCACCTGCTGAAGCCTGGACAATTACCGGGCTATCCGTTTCATCGGCAGCCTCCATGATGGCACGCATCTGTTCCATATTATTGACATTGAATGCGGGTACACCATATTCATGCTCGGCGGCGTGATCAAGCAACTGCCGCAATGTAATTAAAGCCATAATCCTGCTCCTGGTTCCAGTTAATTCGAATAACGAATCAATAGAATATCAAAAAATAATCTGCTTTCCGTCCCAATGATAGACTGCCCGGATTGAAAGTGATCGAAATATATTCAAACACCGGCATTCTGTCTGTTCATTCAAAATACTTCACCCACACGTACTATTTTCATAGAATTTGTGCCCCCGGCAATACCCGACATATCACCCTTGGTTACGAGCACCAGATCCCCATTTTGCACAGCGCCAAGACGCTGCATTTCTGCCACAGCCATGCGGTTGACCTGGCCCACCAACACCTGATTGGCGTCAAAATCAACCGCATAGACACCACGATAGAGACTGACCCTGCGAGCCACCTGCGGGTGACGGGTCATGGCAAAGATCGGAATGCCTGAACTGATCCGTGACATCAAACGTGCGGTCGTACCGGTTTCAGTCAATGCCAGAATCGCCGAAATACCCATATGATTGGCCGTATACATACTGGCCATGGCAATGGATTCCTCGATGGTATCAAAACGCGATGACATACGGTGATTCGAGACCAGTGTTCGCCTTTGCTTTTCTCCGCCCATACAAATCCGCGCCATGGATTCGATGACTTTCTGCGGATATTTACCCACAGCGGTCTCCGCTGACAACATGACTGCATCGGTACCATCAATCACGGCATTGGCGACATCCATGACTTCTGCACGGGTCGGCTGCGGATTTTCAACCATGGACTGCATCATCTGGGTTGCCGTGATGACGATACGGTTCAAGGATCGACAGCGGTTGATAATGTGTTTCTGTACACCGGGTAATTCGGCATCACCGATTTCGACTCCAAGGTCGCCACGGGCAATCATCACCACTTCAGAGGCATGGATAATTTCTTCAATATTGGTGATCGCTTCCGAGCGTTCTACCTTGGCGACGATACCACCCTTGCCACCGGCCGCAATGAATAACTCCCGGGCTTTTTGAATATCGGCGGCGGTACGGGGGAAAGAAACCGCCAAATAATCAGCCTGCATGGCCGCCGCCGTTTTGATGTCGACCAGATCCTTGGCGGTCAATGCCGGAGCCGAGAGCCCGCCGCCCTGCAAATTAATTCCCTTGCTGTCCGACAGGACTCCACCGATCACCACCCGGGTGCTGATCGCGTTCTCGTCGACAGTGAGAACCTGCAAACAGATATTGCCGTCATCCAGCATTAATAAATTGCCAGGCTTTACATCCTGCGGCAACGTCTTGTAGGTTACACCGACCCGTTCCGTAGTCCCTGAAAAAGTATCCAGACGAGTATCCAGGACAAAGTCAGCGCCTTCAGCCAACTCCACTTTATGCTTCAGGAAACGTTCGATACGTATTTTCGGACCCTGCAAATCTGCCAATACGGCCACATGTCGACCCAGACGCTGGGCGGTCTCACGGGTCTGATTGGCGCGCGCAATTTGATCCTCTGCAGCACCATGAGAGAAATTGACCCGTACGACATCAACGCCCGCCTCGATGATTGCAGCCAGAACCGAATCATCATCGGTCGCCGGCCCGAGGGTTGCGACTATCTTGCAGCGGCGCCGGATTTTGTGTGTTACTTCGTTCTGATGACTCAATCGTCGGCCCTGCTTTCCAGCATACTGACCGCCGGCAGTTTTTTGCCTTCCAGAAATTCCAGAAAGGCCCCGCCACCGGTAGAAATATAGGAAATATCCTGTCCCAGACCGTGTTTGTCGACCGCAGCGAGGGTATCACCGCCACCTGCTATAGAAAAGGCCGGGGAAGCAGCAATTGCCTGTCCCAGTGCCCGGGTCCCTTCGCCAAACTGATCGAATTCGAAGACCCCAACCGGGCCATTCCAGACGATGGTGCCGGCTGCCTGCATCATGGCCGCGTAACCCGATGCCGTTTCCGGCCCGACGTCAAAAATCAGATCATCGTCCGCAACCTCGTCTACCCGTTTGATGACCGCTTTGGCCGTTTCGGAAAAAGCCTTCCCGACTACAACATCAACGGGCACCGGGATCGAGTGACCTGCGGCTTCGGCGACTGTCATCAAGCGCCTGGCCTCCGCGATCAGATCGGGTTCATAGAGTGATTTTCCTACGGCATGACCGGCAGCCGCGATAAAGGTATTGGCGATACCACCACCGGGTATCAATTGATCGACCACCGTGCTGAGACTGTCAAGCACGGTCAGCTTGGTCGATACCTTGGCACCACCGACAATCGCCACCAACGGTCGATTGGGGTTATTCAGCGCCTTGCCAAGGGCTGACAATTCTGTACTTAATAATGGACCGGCACAGGCTAGCGGGGCGAAACGACCCACACCATGGGTAGAGGCCTGGGCCCGGTGCGCCGTACCAAAGGCATCCATGACATAAATATCACAGAGACTGGCATATTTTTTGGCCAGTGCATCGTCATTCTTTTTTTCACCCACATTGAAACGAACATTTTCCAGCAGAACCACTTCACCCGTATTGAGAATAGGTGGAGTTTGCAGGTAATCAGAGATCAGCCGCACCGGTTGTGCCAGTGCCCTGGCCAAATAATCGGCCACCGGCTGCAGGGAATACCGCGCCTCAGGCTGCCCCTCAACGGGTCGACCCAGATGTGACATCAGCACTATGCTGGCACCAGACTGGAGTGCTTGACGCACGGTCGGTAAAGCGGCCCGGATTCGGGTATCAGATGTAATCGTTCCGTCCTTGACCGGTACGTTAAGGTCCTGCCGGATCAATACCCGTTTCCCTGCCAAATCCAGCTCTGTCATATCGCGTATTGTCATCACCCCCTCCGCTGTATTTATCTGTGCCTCTCCAGAACGCTAAAACCTGCAATACACAACGGGCTGACCATCGAACAGACAGCCCGCTGTGTGCCGTCTCAATACTACGCGTTCATCAAAGCAACTGTGGTATCGAGCATACGATTGGAAAAGCCCCATTCATTATCATACCAGGAACAGGCCTTGACCAATTTGCCATCAACCCGGGTCAGCGTGGCATCGAAATTCGAGGATGAGCTGGTGTGATTGAAATCCACCGACACTAACGGGCCGTCTGAATAACGCAGTACTTTACCATCTGCACCCGCCTGCATAATCGAATTGACTTCTTCTGCGGTGGTTTCTCGACCCGCTTCAAAGGTCAGATCTACCAGAGAGACATTGATGGTCGGGACCCGGATCGCAAATCCGTCGAGTTTGCCGGCAAGTTCCGGCAGCACCAGACCCACTGCCGCAGCGGCTCCGGTTTTGGTCGGAATCATGGATTGGGTTGCGGAACGGGCACGTCGCAAATCCTTGTGATAAACGTCGGTCAATACCTGATCATTGGTATAGGAATGAATGGTGGTCATCAAACCCTTGACCAGACCCAGATGATCATTGAGCTGTTTGGCCATCGGTGCCAGACAATTGGTGGTACAGGAAGCATTGGATATCACCCTGTCTGTGGATTTCAGCACGCCCTGATTGACACCAAAAACCACAGTTGCATCCACATCTTTTCCGCCCGGTGCAGAAATCACCACTTTTTTGGCGCCGCCGGCGATATGCAGACTGGCTTTTTCCTTGTTGGCAAAAAAACCGGTACATTCATGGACGACATCAACGCCCAGCTCACCCCATGGGAGTTTGGCTGGATCCCGTTCCGCCAGCACCCGTATACGCCGACCATTGATCACCATGGAATCACCATCGACCTTGACTTCTCCCCGGAAATTGCCATGTGCCGTATCATGTTGGGTCAAATAGGCATTGGTTGCCACATCACCCAGGTCATTGACGGCAACGATTTCCACGTCATCCCGTCCGGACTCAAACCAGGCCCGTAATATATTGCGGCCAATACGGCCATAGCCATTAATTGCAATCTTTACTGTCATGTGATCTCTCCTGAAAGATAAGACTTCAGTACAACACTGAATGATGAAATAAAATAAACACTCAAGCCAGTACTGCCTTGACCATTTGTGCCAAATTTTCTGTAGTAAAACCAAATTCGGTGAATAGCTGCCCGGCAGGTGCTGATTCGCCAAAACGATGCATGCCCAATACCTTGCCGTTAAGACCGACGTATTTATACCAGCCATCGGTAACTGCTGCCTCGACCGCGACCCGTGCAGTACAGCTTGGGGGCAATACAGATTCCTGATAAGACGCATCCTGGGCATCGAATACATCTGTCGCTGGCATGGATACCACCCGCACGGCGATCCCTTCATTTTTCAGCTGCGCGGCTGCCGTCATGGCCAGACCGACTTCCGAACCCGTTGCTATGATAATCGCTTCCGGAGCATCTTCACAATCGGCAAGAATATAACCGCCACGAGCAATGTCGTTGATCTGCTGTGAAGTGCGTGACATATGCGGCAAACCCTGGCGGGAAAACACCAGACACGACGGACCATCTGTTTTTTCAATGGCAGTCTTCCAGGCCACTGCGGTTTCTACGCTGTCGCAGGGACGCCACAGACTCATATTGGGGATCATACGCAGGGTCGGTATCTGCTCGACAGCCTGATGGGTCGGTCCGTCTTCACCCAGACCGATGGAGTCATGGGTATAGACAAAGATGCTACGAATTTTCATCAATGCGGCCATCCGTAGCGCATTGCGGGCATATTCGGAAAACATCAGAAAAGTGGCGCCATAGGGGATGAAACCACCATGCAGGGCAATACCATTCATGATGGCGGACATGCCGAATTCACGCACACCGTAAGACAGATAGTTGCCTTCTTCATGACCATCATTAATCGATACTGAACCGGACCAGGCCGTCAGGTTGGAAGGCGTCAGGTCTGCAGAGCCACCGAGAAACTCTGGCAGCTCCGGGCCATAGGCATTCAGACAATTCTGGGATGCCTTGCGCGTCGCCGGGCTCTCGTCACTCGCCGTACAGGCCTGAATATAATCGGCTGTCTTCTGCTGCCAGTCTGTCGGCAACTGGCCCTGATTACGTCGTTCTAATTCGGCGGCAAGTTCTGGATAATTCGCCTGATAGGCGGCAAAACGTGTGTTCCATTCCCCTTCCGCACGGACGCCAGCCTCGGCGGCATTCCAGCCGCTATAGATTTCATCTGGAATGACAAATGGCGGATACGACCAACCCAGTTGCTTGCGGGTTGCTTCGACTTCCTCAATACCCAGTGGTGCGCCGTGACAGCTATGTGAGCCGGCCTTGTTTGGCGAACCAAATCCAATCACGGTTTTACAGCATATCAATGACGGCTGGTCTTTCGCCGCTTTTGCCTGCTGCACGGCCTGATCGATCGCGACCGCATCATGACCCTCAACATCGCGGATCACCTGCCAGCCCTAGGCAGCGAAACGATCTGCGGTATTCCCTGGGACCCCACCCTTGGTCTCACCGCCAATACTGAACCCGTTACCATCCCAAAAGGCAACCAGATCGCCCCGCCCCAGTGTGCCCCCCAGCGACCCGGCCTCCTTGGAGCCCCCTTACCGCCTG